>NZ_CP194516.1:3938027-4240953 GCF_050931845.1 Poriferisphaera sp. WC338 | reverse complement strand
CTGCATAGACGTTGTTGACGATGAAGTCGTCTGGCGTGAACTCCACGTTGTACTGCAAGGTAAAGCTCACCGGCGCTTCGTGGCTGATGCCCACGAGGTTCACGCCGATCAGACCTGAGTCACGTCCGGGGCCGATGCCGGTGTAGGTAAACGACTCGCCGCCAGCTGGCACACCCACATCAACCGTGTTGATCGGATCAAGGTATTCATGCTCCCAGAACCCAACGAGCTCCGGCACGAACAGCATCGCGTCTGTGTCGTATTCATACGTGGCTCGGAAGCCGAGGCGTGTGACGAATGAGTTGCCATTAAAGGCACCCACATTAAGATTCAAGCTGTCAGCCCCCGTCTCACTGTGCGAACCAATCTGCAGGTTCACCCATTGCAGTGCGAGCTGCGGGCCAAAGCCCCAGTTGCCTTTTTTGAATTCGTAGCCACCGGTGGCAAGTGTTTGCAGGTAGAAGCCGGTCGGATCGGACTCAGCAACGCGATCAACGGTACCAAAACGAATACGTCGGTTGTTTTCATAGAAGTTCACGCCGCCACCGAAGAGGCCGGAGGCATAGAAGCCTTCTTCATTAAACCATGTCATATACATGCCGGTGTTGATGCTGTTGAACGAGTTGGTGCCCTGCCCGTTGTCAACCGTCACGCCGGTGTTGGAGTAACCGACGAAGGCGCCTGCTGCAAGTGTGTCAAGCACACGGTAATCAAAGCCGAAGGTGACGCCGCCGGTGTTGAAGTTGTAGCCCGCCTGGCTGGAGGTTGAATCGTAGTCGCCGAAGGTGCCGAAGCCGTTCACCCACGCGCCCCAGATGTCTTTCTCTGCGCCTGTAAATCGAGCGGTTTCCTGCTGCTGCTCGAGTGTTTCCTGCGCCTGCATCGCAAGCATCATGGCGAACTCAGGGTCCGCGGAGTCATTGATGCTGGCGTTGTCGGGTGTGTTCACGCCCAGGTTGTTGGACCAGAGCTTGGGCAGACCGTTACGCAGTTCGTTGAAGCGGCCGTTGAAGTTGTTGTTCTGAACGTCGATGCCTTTGAACGTGGCTTCAGCTTGTGGCACCAGGTAGTTCGGCACGATCTGTTCGAACGCGACGACCAAGTTGTTGCCGGTCTGGTTCTCGAGTTGCGCGATGACGGTGGCCATGTCGCCGGTGGGCGAGTTGTTGGCGATGCGTGTGAATGCTTCGGCAGCAAAAACAAGATTGCGAGCGGTGACGGTGTTGGCAAAATCAGCGGTGGCTGCGTTGAGCGTCACCGTAATATCATTGGCGTTGTAAGTGGCAGTGGCTTCAAAGCCCGCGATGTCGTCGAGGATCGTTGCAAACGTGCCGCTCACACCGCCATCGGCATCAAGAATGGTGAATGTATCACCATCAGTGGCTGAATAACCCCCAAGGCCGATGACGTTGAGTGTACCATCAATGGCAGCAGTTCCTGTGACATCAATAAAGTCATTTCCGGTGCCGGGTCCTGCTGTTGATTGGATCTCCATGTCGTAGATACTGGTGCTGTTTAATGTCAGATTGCCGCCGACGATCATGGTACCGGGGCTGTTGCCGGGCGACACGGTGCCGGAGTTGATGAAGTTGCCCGCAAAGTTCATTACGCCACTCAGTGTCGCGCCACTGGCCACGTTAACATTTCCACTTGCCATCGTGCCATTGATAATCAACGTGCCTGCCGTTACCGTCGTGTCGCCGGTGAACGTATTGTTGGCGTTACTTAAAGTGAGGGTACTGCTACCTTCCTTGGTGACCCCGCCATCACCGCTGATCACACCGGTAAGTTCCATATCGTTGCTGCCGCTGACCGTCAATATCCGCCCCGAGCTAATCGCAATCGCATTCCCAACCGATCGTGCATCGTCATTGGATTGGAATATCCCGCCAGTACTGCTAAGTGAAATGCTACCCGTTCCAAAAGCATTGTCATTACCGACTACAACAACTCCGTTGAACAGCATCGCAGTACCACCGGCATAAGTATTGTTGCCGCTAAGCGTAACTGTGGCACCGGTTTGTGGGAAAATTGAAATCCCGCCATCCCCGCTGAGAATTCCCGTTAGAGCAAAAGAATTCGTGCCACCCATAAAAATGGTGGCACCGGTTTGAATCTCAATATTATTACTGATTGTCAGCGCGTCCACACTGGCACTTAGAAACGTACTGGGTGTTGCTACAACATCACCTGTTCCAAAAGCATTATCGTGACCAACGATAACTGATCCATTGACTGTCGTTCCGCCCGTATATGTATTGTTGCCGCTAAGTCTAATTGTTTCGCTTCCCAAATTGATATTAAGGTCACCATCGCCACTGATGACACCTGATAACGCTAGATTAAAAGCACCTTCTATTGACAGCGTATCACCTGATTCAATATTGATGTCATTGCTGATGGCCCGCCCATCACTATCTGATTCAAGCGTCGCATCACCCGTGATTGAAAGACTGCCCGTTCCCAGCGCATTATCATTTGCTAGATTAAGCGTACCGAGTGTTATTTCTGTGCCACCTGTGTAAGTGTTGCTGCCGCTGAGTGTGATCGAGCCTCCTATTGTAAGCAAAGCAAGCGAGCCATCGCCGCTAATGACGCCCGCATGATTGAAACTATTATTCGATGACAATCCTAATCTAACGCCAGAACTGATCGTGGTCGCATTACTTAATTCGATATTTGAAGTGGTGGTCAAATTTGAATTTCCGATGGCATTAATCGTGCCTGTACCTAATGCCTCATCCGCATTGACAAAAGCCCTTCCGTTTTCTGAGAGAGTTGTGCCACCTGTATAGGTGTTATTGCTATTAAGATTTAAAGATGCATTCGTAGTATTGTTTACATTGATACCACCAGTGCCACTAATCAGACCTGTCATCGTTAGACTTCTGTTGCCAGCTACCGTCAGTGTATTGCCAGAACTAATACTCATATCATTGCCAATGGTTCGCGAAGTCGTATCGGGCTGAATCGTTGCATCACCGGTTATCGAAAGGCTGCCGGTCCCCAAAGCATCATCATTACCCAAGACAATAATACCGCCAGACAAGGTGGTTCCACCTGTATAGGTATTAGTGCCTGAAAGCGTCAAAGTGTTACTGTCAGATTTTGCTAAGGCGCCAGTAAGCGAGATCACGCCAGCCAGGGTAAGATCATTGCTGCCATTAATCGTCGTTGTACTACCGCTCCCCAGTAAAACATCATTACTGATTGACCGTACATCATTGTTGGACTGAAGTGTTACATCAGCATTATTATCAATACCAACAATACCGGTACCAAGTGCATTGTCATTGCCGAGAATCAATGTCGCTGAATCCTGAAGACCGGTGCCAAGTGTATAGGTGTTGTTTCCTGATAATAGTAAAGTCGCACTATCTTCCACAGTAACAATACCTGATCCACTGATAATCCCAGAAAGTGTAAGCTGGTTGCTGCCCACCACATCAATATTGTTATTGAGCGTAAAATTATTGCTGATGGCTCTTGTATCATTATCCGATTGAAGCGATGAAGCACCTGCCACCGAAACATCGCCTGTTCCCAGCGCATCATCATTACCAAGAACGAGTGTGCCACTGGTTAAAGTGGTGCCACCAGAATAAGTGTTAGTGCCGCTGAGCGTAATGGCTTCAGTTCCCACACCCATATTGACTGTTAAAGCACCATCCCCATTGACGATGCCTGAGAGTGCAAGATCATTCGTACCACTGATCGTCATATTACCTGCGATAATAGTGATATCATTACTAATCGATCGTGAATTATCATTGGATTGAAGCGTTACATCATCTTCAGTAAATATTTCGCCCACACCAAGGGCATTGTCGTTACCCAGAATTAATGTAGCATTATTAACAAGATTTGTGCCACTCACGTAGGTATTATTGCCACTGAGTAATAATGTGCTGGTCTCTCGAATAGTTATTGAATTAATACCACTGATATTACCTGAAAGTGTAAGTTGATTGCTGCCACCTATTCTTAAGCTTGATTGAAGTGATATGTCATTGCTAATGGCTCTAGCATCTTCATCTGAATGCAATTCAGTGGTTGAGATGACAGTAACATCCCCTGTCCCGAAAGCATTGTCGTTACCAGTGATTACAGTTCCGCCGTCTAATACTGTACCTCCAGTAAAAATATTATTGCCATTAAGCGTAAGAACATCGTTGACGGTGGCCATATCGACAGTCAAGCTACCATCGCTACTTATAATACCTGAAAGCGTCAGATCATCACTACCACTGATTGTTAATGTATTACTCAAGTTAACGTTGAATGCATTACTCACGGATCGCAAATCATCATTAGATTGAATCGTTACATCGCCATTAACTAAAGCATCACTCGTTCCCAGCGCATTGTCATGACCGAGAATAATTATCCCTTGCGATAAGATTGAGCTACTAGTAAAGGTATTGTTTCCACTAAGCGCGATTGATTGGGTGCCTGTCGCCATGTCAACACCAAAACTACCATCACCACTGATTATACCTGTAAGCTCAAGGTTGTTACTGCCATTGACTGTGAGCGAGTTGCCAGATCCTATTGAGATCGTATTGCTGAGTGATCGTAAATCGTCATTTGATGCAATCCCAGCATCACCGCTGACAATGATCGCACCAGAACTCAGCGCGTTGTCGTTACCTGCGATAATAGTTCCATCAGATAAAGTTGCGTTACCTGAAAACGTATTATTCCCTGATATTAATAACGTACCTGCACCATCCTTAATAAAATCTCCACCACCACTGATAATACCAGTAAGTGCAAGATCATTGCTGCCATTAACGGTCAGTAAATTACCTGACCCGATCGAAACAGCATTATTTAATGATCGTGAATTGTCATTCGATGCGATGCTAGCATCACCACTTATCGTGACCGTACCAGAACTCAACGCATTATCGTTACCTAGGACGACGGTCCCATCAGATAAATTTGTTCCTCCTATAAATGTATTACTCCCTGAAATTAATAATGTACTCGCACCCTCTTTAATAAGGCCCCCATCACCACTGATCACACCTGTAAGCGCAAGATCATTACTACCCATGATCGTCAAGTTTTCGCCTGAGTCTAGAAGTGTAAAATCATTACTAATTGATATGGAATCATTACTGGATTCTAAAAAATTGTCACTACCTACCGTTACACTGCCTGTGCCAAAAGCATTATCGTGTCCAACAACAATTGTTCCTTGTTCAAAATCAGTCCCACCTGAATAAGTGTTATTGCCATTTAGTGTCAATGTTGTAGTTATTCCCCTTCTTGCTAGAACACCGTCCCCTGAAATAGTTCCGCTTATTTCGAGATCAAATAACCCACGTACACTCATCGAAGACGAATTTAGAATATCTATATCATTTTGTATATGCCTCGAATTATCATTAGATCGAACAACAACAAGAGGATTTGCGATAGTAAGCGTGCCGGTCCCCAGTGCGTTATCGTTAAAAATCTGTAATCTCCCAGATTCTATTCTGACACCACCTGTAAAGGTGTTACTGCCGTTAAGAGTAAGAAAAGCATTTCCCCCCACCGAATGAGTTATGCTGCCACCTTCACCGGAAATAACACCGAAAAAATTAGTATTATTGGTTCCTATCAAATTTATGTTTACTCCACCTGAATCGCTAAGATCAATATCCCCATTTGTCAGTACAAGCGATGATGCAGTATTGATTTCTAATGTGTTACCTGTACCAACCAAATCAACGTCGATTGTCAAAGTCCCGGTTTTATTATTAGCAATCGTCGCGCCATCATTGAATGTAAAAGATCCGGTACCATCCAATGTATAGGTACCATCTGTACCAGCAGCAGTCGTATTTAGGCCGTCAAGATTTGTATAATCAAGGTCTATGCCAGTTAAAGTGAAAGGATCTGCACCGTTGCCGGATTCGATCATGATTGTGCCATCGACATCCTGCGTCGGCGCACTACCTCCTGCCCAGTTACTGTCAACTGTCCAAACATTACTCGTACTACCATCAAAGGTAAAATCGGCAGCATAAATATTTGCTGCACTTATGATGGTTGCAAGTAGTATTAGAACAGTACATCGCACAATTTAGCATCCAATTAAATCAAACGATGTTGATCGTCATTAATCCTTAGAAGCTGATTCTGACGCCTGCATAGACGTTGTTGACGATGAAGTCGTCTGGCGTGAACTCCACGTTGTACTGCAAGGTAAAGCTCACCGGCGCTTCGTGGCTGATGCCCACGAGGTTCACGCCGATCAGACCTGAGTCACGTCCGGGGCCGATGCCGGTGTAGGTAAACGACTCGCCGCCAGCTGGCACACCCACATCAACCGTGTTGATCGGATCAAGGTATTCATGCTCCCAGAACCCAACGAGCTCCGGCACGAACAGCATCGCGTCTGTGTCGTATTCATACGTGGCTCGGAAGCCGAGGCGTGTGACGAATGAGTTGCCATTAAAGGCACCCACATTAAGATTCAAGCTGTCAGCCCCCGTCTCACTGTGCGAACCAATCTGCAGGTTCACCCATTGCAGTGCGAGCTGCGGGCCAAAGCCCCAGTTGCCTTTTTTGAATTCGTAGCCACCGGTGGCAAGTGTTTGCAGGTAGAAGCCGGTCGGATCGGACTCAGCAACGCGATCAACGGTACCAAAACGAATACGTCGGTTGTTTTCATAGAAGTTCACGCCGCCACCGAAGAGGCCGGAGGCATAGAAGCCTTCTTCATTAAACCATGTCATATACATGCCGGTGTTGATGCTGTTGAACGAGTTGGTGCCCTGCCCGTTGTCAACCGTCACGCCGGTGTTGGAGTAACCGACGAAGGCGCCTGCTGCAAGTGTGTCAAGCACACGGTAATCAAAGCCGAAGGTGACGCCGCCGGTGTTGAAGTTGTAGCCCGCCTGGCTGGAGGTTGAATCGTAGTCGCCGAAGGTGCCGAAGCCGTTCACCCACGCGCCCCAGATGTCTTTCTCTGCGCCTGTAAATCGAGCGGTTTCCTGCTGCTGCTCGAGTGTTTCCTGCGCCTGCATCGCAAGCATCATGGCGAACTCAGGGTCCGCGGAGTCATTGATGCTGGCGTTGTCGGGTGTGTTCACGCCCAGGTTGTTGGACCAGAGCTTGGGCAGACCGTTACGCAGTTCGTTGAAGCGGCCGTTGAAGTTGTTGTTCTGAACGTCGATGCCTTTGAACGTGGCTTCAGCTTGTGGCACCAGGTAGTTCGGCACGATCTGTTCGAACGCGACGACCAAGTTGTTGCCGGTCTGGTTCTCGAGTTGCGCGATGACGGTGGCCATGTCGCCGGTGGGCGAGTTGTTGGCGATGCGTGTGAATGCTTCGGCAGCAAAAACAAGATTGCGAGCGGTGACGGTGTTGGCAAAATCAGCGGTGGCTGCGTTGAGCGTCACCGTAATATCATTGGCGTTGTAAGTGGCAGTGGCTTCAAAGCCCGCGATGTCGTCGAGGATCGTTGCAAACGTGCCGCTCACACCGCCATCGGCATCAAGAATGGTGAATGTATCACCATCAGTGGCTGAATAACCCCCAAGGCCGATGACGTTGAGTGTACCATCAATGGCAGCAGTTCCTGTGACATCAATAAAGTCATTTCCGGTGCCGGGTCCTGCTGTTGATTGGATCTCCATGTCGTAGATACTGGTGCTGTTTAATGTCAGATTGCCGCCGACGATCATGGTACCGGGGCTGTTGCCGGGCGACATCGTGCCGGAATTAATGTAGTTGCCTGCAAAGTTCATCACACCACTCAGCGTTGCGCCATCCAGTACAGAGATTTCATTACTAGCAAGACTGCCGTTAACAATCAGTGTACCCGCTCTGACCACAGTTGAGCCAGTGTACGTGCTGTTGCCGCTGAGAGTAACAGTACCAGTACCCTCTTTTGCAAGATCAATACCACCAACGCTGCCGCCGCTGAGAATGCCTGTCATCTCAAAATCATTGCTGCCTGTAACGGTTAATGTATTCCCGTTTATAATCGTTACATTATTTCCAATCACGACTGAATCATCATTGGATGTGACATCGGGATCGACACCGATGACTAGATCCCCTGTACCCAGCGCATTATCATGACCTAGAACAAGTCTTCCCACGGCAATGGTTGTATCACCGGTATATGTGTTATTGCCTGCAAGCTCTAAAATAGAATTGTTGTTGAAGTTGATTGCACCACTACCACTGATCACACCTGTTAGAGCTAGATCATCACCAGAAGCAACACTCAGTGTGTTGCCACCAAGGCTAATCGCGTTGCTGAGTGACACATTATCGTCATTTGATAGGATGGCAGTATCATTTGAAGTGATTGTCAAAGTACCAGTGCCAAGTGCATTACTATGAGCAATTGCAAGCATACCTTCCGATAGCGTTGTTCCCCCAGAATAAGTACTATCACCACTAAGCCTGACAGCATTACTACTGTCCACAGAAATGGCTAAAGCGCCATCGCCCGTAATTCTGTCTGTCATCTCAAGATTATTTGCACCATCAATGGTTAATGTAGCCCCTGAACCGATTGTAACACTATTCGCTATTGAACGCGCATTATCGTTCGATTGTATATTCGCATCGCCACCTACTCCAAGCAAAGCCGTTCCCAACGCATTATCATGACCGAGGATGATTGTACCATTCGATAGTTGGGTACCACCTTCATAGCTATTGTTTCCTGTCAGCGTTAATGTCCCGGTACTGGAATGTCCAAGTCCACCACTACCTAAAATGAGGCCTGTGAGTGCAAGGTCATTACTGCCGCTAACTGTCAGTATATTACCGACGGTAATATCGATCGTATTTCCGATCGAGCGTGCATCATTATTCGATTGAATCGCACTTTCGCCAGTCACTCCCATCGCACCAGTACCCAATGCACTATCGTTGCCCAGTACAATCGTGCCACTAGAAAGTATTGTTCCGCCAGTGTATGTGTTGCTACCTGTAAGTGTGAGTAGGCTGTCTCCACTATTACTCAATGCACCATCACCGGAAATCGTACCTGTTATCGTTAAATCATTACGACTCGTTCTAGTAAGTGTCGCCCCAGTATTAAGCAAAACGAAATTACTGAATGATCGTGCATTGTTATCAGATACAAGCTCTGCATCACTAGCCACAACCAATGCCCCCGAGCCCAATGCGTTGTCGTTACCCATAACGAGCGCACCAGCGTTTAGCATGGTATCACCCGTATATGTATTGTTTCCCCCCAAGGTTAATCTGCCTGTCGTATTGATCTGAATTTCAAAAGATGCAGTACTTGATATGTCACCGCTTAGATCTAAATCATTACTACCTGCAATACTCAGATTCCCTCCTTGGAGCGCGATGTTATTACTAATGGTTCGTGCATTGCTATCAGATTCAATGGTTCCATTATCTGTAACAGATAATGAACCTGTCCCCAGTGCATTATCATGGCCAAGCACAAGCGTACCTGCATTAAGCGTTGTGCCACCAGAGTATGTATTACCACCCTCAAGTGTGAGTGTGCTACTACCTGTTTTGGTTAAGCTACCGCCACCACTGATTGCACCCGTTAACGCCAAATCATTACTGCCAACTACTGTTAATCCATCTGTAAGTCCAATGGCATTATTGATCGATCTTGCATCATCATTTGATTGGAGGCTTGAAGCACCTGTTACAACTAAAGTTCCTGTGCCCAACGCATTATCATTCCCCAGTACAATTGTACCAGCAGATATCGACGAGGCTCCACTAAACGTATTTGATCCGGTTAGCGTTACAACCGTATTCGTATTTTTAGCAAGACCGCCAGTACCTGAAATCACGCCACTTAAAGTTAGATCATTATTACCCAGAAAACCAAGTGTCGCACTTCCTGTCAAACTAAAGTCATTACTAACAGATCGCGCATCATCATCAGATTCGACACTTGAATTTAGAATTAAATTTACACTACCTGTACCAAATGCATTGTCATGACCAAGAACCGTTATTCCACCATTTAACGTTGTTCCACCGGAATATGTGTTGTTACCGTTTAGCGTAAGTCGATTAGCACCTCCATTGATTGTTACGCTTCCACTGCTACTGATGACACCATCTAAAGTGATATTATTATCATTGGTTAAATCTAATGTGAGGCTACCGTTCGCATCAAGATCGATTTGATTACCAATGGTCAACGAACTAATGCCAGAACTAATCGTGCCTCCGGTTGTTTCAACAATCAGCGTACCAACACCTAATGCATCATCATCACCAAGAGCAAGATTAGCACCCCCCGTCAAAAGTGTGTTGCCGCTATATGTATTCACACCATTCAGCGTCAATGTACCCGAACCACTATCAGTAATCGCAACACGGCCGGCTCCAGAAATCACACCGTCCAATGTCAGGTTATTGCTTCCCGAATAAAAAAGTGTACCCCCATTACCAACTGAAAAATTATTGCTAATCGCACGTGCATCATCATTAGATTGAAGATCTATATTATTGACGGTGACATCACCTGTACTAAACGCATTATCATTGCCAAGTACAACAGTGCCAGCTGAAAGCGTCGTACCGCCAGTATATGTATTGTTACCTGTCAGTGTCAGTGCGCCGGTTCCAGTCTTACCGAGTCCACCATCACCGACAATCGCTCCTATCGTCAAATCATTGCTACCACCCATTGTGAGCGTAAAACCATTATTCACATTTATTAGTGTGCTTATCGTTCGTGCATCATTATCAGATTCAAGGGTTGCATTGGCAGAGATACCAAAAGTACTCGTTCCCAAAGCATTGTCGCTGCCAGCAACAATTGTTGCATCTGAATTCACGAGCATATCGCCATTAATTGTATTGTTTCCTGCTAGTGTTAGTGTACCCGTTGTATCAATAACCACGCCCGTAAGCGTGCCTGTAATATCGCCGTTAAGCATTAAATCATTACTGCCACCGATGGTTAAATTACCTGACGTGACATTAATATCATTGTCAATCACCCGAGCATCATCATCTGATTGAATAGTGGAACTGGCCGCGATCGTAAGCGCATCCGTACCGAGCGCATTATCATTACCAAGAATAAGAGTGCCATTGGCGCTAATTGCAGTCCCACCGGTATACGTATTGTCCCCTGAAAGTGTCACTGTATTGGGGCCGAGAAGCTCAACATTCCCTCCGGTTCCAGAGATGACACCAGAGACATCAACACCAGACAAACCATCTATTGCAAGAATGACCCCGCCACTATCGCTAAGATCTACATTACCTGATACAAATATATTCCCAGTGACAGCTTCAAGTGCTAGCTCAGTACCTGTTCCGATCACATCAACATCAATCGTCATCGAGCCAGTTTTTGCGTTTTCAATGATCGTGCCGTCATTAAATGTAAATGAGCCGGTTCCGGTTAGTGTGTAATCGCCGTCCGTACCGCTACTACTAAGGGTGAGCCCATTCATATTTATGTAGCTTAGATCGATCCCGGTTAAGGTGAATGGCGAAGCACCATTACCGGACTCTATAGTGATAACACCATCTACATTAGCCGCGGGCGCAGTGCCTCCTGCCCAGTTACTATCCACGGTCCAGACATTGCTTGTTCCACCTGTAAAAGTGACATCCGCTGCCTGTAACTGCGCAGCACCCATCATGCTCAAGCACGTCAGACCTATTAGTTTGTGAGACATACAAGCACCCATTTTGCGAGTACATTTTTTAAGAATCTGTTAGAAGGATATTCTCACGCCTGCATAGACGTTGTTGACGATGAAGTCGTCTGGCGTGAACTCAACGTTGTACTGCAACGTAAAGCTCACCGGCGCTTCGTGGCTGATGCCCACAAGGTTCACGCCAATCAAACCCGAGTCACGTCCGGGGCCGATGCCGGTGTAGCTGAACGATTCGCCGCCAGCTGGAACGCCCACGTCAACCGCATTGATCGGGTTCAAGTATTCGTGTTCCCAGAACCCAACCAACTCCGGCACGAACAGCATCGCTGGCGTGTCATATTCATAGGTCGCCCGGAAGCCCAAACGTGAGACGAACGAGTTTCCATTGAACGCGCCAACATCAAGGTTCAAGCTGTCCGCACCCGTCTCACTGTGTGAACCAATCTGCAGGTTCACCCACTGCAGCGCCAGCTGCGGACCAAAGCCCCAGTTGCCCTTCTTGAATTCGTAGCCACCGGTGGCAAGTGTTTGCAGATAAAATCCGGTCGGATCGGACTCAGCAACGCGATCAACGGTACCAAAACGAATGCGCCGGTTGTTCTCATAGAAGTTCACGCCGCCGCCGAAGAGGCCGGAGGCGTAGAAGCCTTGCTCGTTGAACCACGTCATGTACATGCCGGTGTTGATGCTGTTGAACGAGTTGGTGCCTTGGCCGTTGTCAACGGTCACGCCGGTGTTGGAATAACCCACGAATGCGCCTGCTGCGAGTGTGTCGAGCACGCGGTAATCAAAGCCGAAGGTGACGCCGCCGGTGTTGAAGTTGTAACCCGCCTGGCTGGAGGTTGAATCGTAGTCGCCGAAGGTGCCGAAGCCGTTCACCCAGGCGCCCCAGATGTCTTTCTCTGCGCCTGTAAATCGAGCGGTTTCCTGCTGCTGCTCGAGTGTTTCCTGCGCCTGCATCGCAAGCATCATGGCGAACTCAGGGTCTGCGGAATCATTGATGCTGGCGTTGTCGGGTGTGTTAATGTTGAGGTTGTTGGACCAGAGCTTGGGCAGACCGTTACGCAGTTCGTTAAGGCGGCCGTTGAAGTTGTTGTTCTGAACGTCGATGCCTTTGAACGTTGCTTCAGCCTGCGGAACAAGGTAGTTCGGCACGATCTGTTCGAACGCAACGACTAATTCTGCGTCAGTGAGACTTTGAAGTTGTGTAATCACAGTTGCCATATCACCTGTGGGGCTGTCACCGGCGATGCGAGCAAATGCCTCTGCTGCTGAAAAGAGATTACGTGCAGTGACAACATCTGTAAACGGAACTTCAATCAGTTCAATGATGATGTCGTTCGCATTGTATGTTGCTTCGATATTGAATGAGCCAAAGTTATCGAGGATCGTTGCAAACGTGCCGCTCACCCCACCGTCGGCATCAAGAATCGTAAACGTATCGCCATTCACGGGAGAATAACCCCCAAGACCGATGACGTTGAGCGTGCCATCAATGGCAGCCGTACCAGTGACATCAATAAAGTCATTACCGGTACCTGGACCAGCAGTTGAAGCGATCTCCATGTCGTAGATACTGGTGCTATTCAGTGTGAGATCACCGCCGACGAACATGGTGCCGGGGCTGTTGCCTGGCGACATGGTGCCGGAGTTGATGAAGTTACCTGCAAAGTTCATCACACCACCCAACGTTGCGCCACTGGCCACATTAACATTCGCACTCGCCATCGTACCATTGATAATCAACGTGCCAGCGTTGACTGTCGTATCACCGGTATATGTGTTGTTGCTGTTACTCAAAGTGAGGGTGCCGCTACCTTCTTTAGTCAAGCCACCCGAGCCACTGAGCACGCCAGCGAAGGTCGTATCGTTTGTATCGCCAACCGTGAGGGTATTGCTTTGCAGACTCACTTCACCACCAGTAGAGCCCCCACCGGAAAGTGAGCCAATGGTCTCATTACTTCCAAGTTGTAATGTTGCACCAGAGATATCGGCAAATGTCACTGATCCACTGTCGCTGAGCGCATTGCCGCCAGAAGCGATCAAAGTACCCGCTGAAATATTCGTACCCCCACTAAAAGTATTCGTACCTGACAGTGTAAGTGTGCCAGTACCAGATTTTGTCAAGCTGCCATCACTGGAGATAACACCGTTTATTGCCAGATCATTGCTGCCACTGACCGTCAGTGTATTGCCGGATCCAATACTGATCGCATTCCCGATCGAACGGGCATCATCATTTGATTGAATCGCCCCATCGCCATTTACCGTCATGGTTCCGCCACCTAACGCACCGTTACTTCCCAGCACAAGCGTGCCATCAGTGAGCGTCATACTACCACTGTATCCTGCATTATTAATCGTAAAAGTGCCGCTACCCGTTTTAACCAAATTGCCACTGCCAGTGATTGCACCATTTACGGTAAGATCATTCGATCCTGCGATTGTAATGCTGCGTGATGATGTGCCAGTTGAAAGCCCATTCGCGATCGTTATCGAACTTTGCCCAGCACTAAGTGTTCCACCAGTCCCTGAAGTAAGTACCGTGCCAATGCCTAACGCATTGTTATTGCCAATGACAACATGTCCCCCATTAACGAGTTCAACACCACCGCCGAACGTATTACTGCCGTTGAGTATTAACCTGCCTGTACCTCCCGCATCAATCGATCCAGCGCCCCCCGATATAACCCCATCGATAGCCAGATCATTGCTACCAGAGAAGGTTAATGTTTGAAAATTATTGATGGCAATGTTGTTGCTGATTGCGTTTGAATCGTTGTTGGATTGGAATGACGTACTGGACATCGTGATATTGCCAGTGCCAAATGCATTATCATGACCAACAATGACTGTACCTGCACCACTCAGTGTCGAGCCGCCAGTGTAGGTGTTGTTACCGCTGAGCGTGAGTGTACTGCCGCCTGTTTTGGTTAAGCTACCGCCACCACTGATAGCACCCGTTAACGCCAGATCATTACTGCCACTCGCTGTTAATGTATTCCCATTGCCAATATCAATAGCAATACCAATCGATCGCGCATCATCGTTAGATTGAAGCGTTGAATTACCCGATACGATCAAAGCAGAGCCTGTCCCCAACGCATCATCATTCCCCAGCACAATTGTACCCGCAGAAATCTCAGTGTCACCACTAGAACTATTTGATCCGTTAAGAGTTGTAACACCTGTATTAGAGATATTCAATCCTCCGCCTACAGAGGTAATATCACCATTTAAAACAATATCATTACTACCTGTGATGGAAAGGATTTGACTACCCACAATACTAATGCTGTTATCAATCGTTCGTGCATCGTTATCAGATTGAATACCCGAATTAGTAGCTACTGAAATATTCCCTGTCCCAATGGCGTTATCATTACCGAGAATCGTTGTTCCACCTGACAGTGTCGTACCCCCACTAAAAGTATTCGTACCTGACAGTGTAAGTGTGCCAGTACCAGATTTTGTCAAGCTGCCATCACTGGAGATAACACCGTTTATTGCCAGATCATTGCTGCCACTGACCGTCAGTGTATTGCCGGATCCAATACTGATCGCATTCCCGATCGAACGGGCATCATCATTTGATTGAATCGCCCCATCGCCATTTACCGTCATGGTTCCGCCACCTAACGCACCGTTACTTCCCAGCACAAGCGTGCCATCAGTGAGCGTCATACTACCACTGTATCCTGCATTATTAATCGTAAAAGTGCCGCTACCCGTTTTAACCAAATTGCCACTGCCAGTGATTGCACCATTTACGGTAAGATCATTCGATCCTGCGATTGTAATGCTGCGTGATGATGTGCCAGTTGAAAGCCCATTCGCGATCGTTATCGAACTTTGCCCAGCACTAAGTGTTCCACCAGTCCCTGAAGTAAGTACCGTGCCAATGCCTAACGCATTGTTATTGCCAATGACAACATGTCCCCCATTAACGAGTTCAACACCACCGCCGAACGTATTACTGCCGTTGAGTATTAACCTGCCTGTACCTCCCGCATCAATCGATCCAGCGCCCCCCGATATAACCCCATCGATAGCCAGATCATTGCTACCAGAGAAGGTTAATGTTTGAAAATTATTGATGGCAATGTTGTTGCTGATTGCGTTTGAATCGTTGTTGGATTGGAATGACGTACTGGACATCGTGATATTGCCAGTGCCAAATGCATTATCATGACCAACAATGACTGTACCTGCACCACTCAGTGTCGAGCCGCCAGTGTAGGTGTTGTTACCGCTGAGCGTGAGTGTACTGCCGCCTGTTTTGGTTAAGCTACCGCCACCACTGATAGCACCCGTTAACGCCAGATCATTACTGCCTGAAACAGTTAAACCTCCGCTTTGCAAATTAATATTATTACCGATTGATCGCGCGTCATCATTGGATTGAATCGTTGAGTTTCCTCCCACAATAAGAGGACCTGTTCCCAGTGCATTGTCATTGCCCAGTACCGTGGTACTACCTGCGAATAATGTCGTCTCATCATGCGTATTTGAACCATTAAGCGTTGTTGTACCAGTATTTGTGATATCAAGTGTCGCAGCATTACCCGAAATCACGCCATTCAGTATTAGATCATTACTACCAGCGACTTCAAAAATCCTGTTGTCCGCAATGCTGATATCATTACCAATCACACGCGCATCGTCATCAGACTCGACACTTGAATCGGCAACTACTGAAACATTCCCTGTGCCAAATGCATTGTCATTGCCGAGAATTGTTGTCCCACCGGATAATGTTGTTCCGCCTGAAAACGTGTTGTTTGCATTCAGCGTGAGTGTACCACTACCTGTTTTTGTGAGGCTTCCCGTATTACTGATAACACCATCTACAGTGATATCATTGGTCGCATCAATCGCGAGACTGCCCCCATCAAGTCCAATTTCATTGGAGATGGTTATTGAGCTAAGACTGGTGCTGAGTGTAGCTGTACCAGTTCCTGCAACATCTAATCGGCCAGTACCCAACGCATCACTATCACCAAGTTCAATACTGCCGCCATTCAGCAAAAGCGTATTACCGCCATGTGTATTCGAGCCGTTGAGCGCCAATGTACCTGTACCGGTCGCAACAATTCTCCCTGTACTACCTGAGACAACCCCATCCAATGTCAGGTTATTGCTTCCCGAATAAAAAAGTGTACCCCCATTACCAACTGAAAAATTATTGCTAATCGCACGTGCATCATCATTAGATTGAAGATCTATATTATTGACGGTGACATCACCTGTACTAAACGCATTATCATTGCCAAGTACAACAGTGCCAGCTGAAAGCGTCGTACCGCCAGTATATGTATTGTTACCTGTCAGTGTCAGTGCGCCGGTTCCAGTCTTACCGAGTCCACCATCACCGACAATCGCTCCTATCGTCAAATCATTGCTACCACCCATTGTGAGCGTAAAACCATTATTCACATTTATTAGTGTGCTTATCGTTCGTGCATCATTATCAGATTCAAGGGTTGCATTGGCAGAGATACCAAAAGTACTCGTTCCCAAAGCATTGTCGCTGCCAGCAACAATTGTTGCATCTGAATTCACGAGCATATCGCCATTAATTGTATTGTTTCCTGCTAGTGTTAGTGTACCCGTTGTATCAATAACCACGCCCGTAAGCGTGCCTGTAATATCGCCGTTAAGCATTAAATCATTACTGCCACCGATGGTTAAATTACCTGACGTGACATTAATATCATTGTCAATCACCCGAGCATCATCATCTGATTGAATAGTGGAACTGGCCGCGATCGTAAGCGCATCCGTACCGAGCGCATTATCATTACCAAGAATAAGAGTGCCATTGGCGCTAATTGCAGTCCCACCGGTATACGTATTGTCCCCTGAAAGTGTCACTGTATTGGGGCCGAGAAGCTCAACATTCCCTCCGGTTCCAGAGATGACACCAGAGACATCAACACCAGACAAACCATCTATTGCAAGAATGACCCCGCCACTATCGCTAAGATCTACATTACCTGATACAAATATATTCCCAGTGACAGCTTCAAGTGCTAGCTCAGTACCTGTTCCGATCACATCAACATCAATCGTCATCGAGCCAGTTTTTGCGTTTTCAATGATCGTGCCGTCATTAAATGTAAATGAGCCGGTTCCGGTTAGTGTGTAATCGCCGTCCGTACCGCTACTACTAAGGGTGAGCCCATTCATATTTATGTAGCTTAGATCGATCCCGGTTAAGGTGAATGGCGAAGCACCATTACCGGACTCTATAGTGATAACACCATCTACATTAGCCGCGGGCGCAGTGCCTCCTGCCCAGTTACTATCCACGGTCCAGACATTGCTTGTTCCACCTGTGAAGGTTACATCTGCTGCATGCAAAACTGTTGAACTAAGAGCGCATACCGACAGTAAGATCGCTGGATGGCGAATCATATCAATAACCTTATGATAAATATTAAAACTTATATTTAATTAATTGAACCAAACCACTGTTACATAAAAAATTTAAAACAAAGATTATGAATGCTTACCACCTAAACTCGGAAACATAAACGCATAAAGTTTAAATTGTGATCGCCTTTATCCATCCGCGATACGCAATACAATTTTTTAACCATAATTTTACCACTTCGCTCCGCATATGGCACAAGCAATCAATTGAATTAGAGATCACATTTTTTGTAACTGCATACTATGAATTAAGAAAATTCTTAAATATCAAAAGAAACAGCTGATTCAATGAAAGATACATATGACGCTTATAGTATTGTAAGTATTGAGTTGAATAAAATAAGAAAGAATAAGAATCACTTACAGTAAAATTATGTGCTCATAATCTCAATTAAATAAAACCACCCCGTGGACTTGCGATTATAACTGGGGTGGCTCTGATATCTCACAATTCAGTTGTATTAGGCGAGTTTATCAGGCTCGCCTTTTCTTATGCATTGGCATCCCTCCCCTCTTCTGGAATAAGCGGATGGAGATCAAAGCCATACCCTACCCCGTCACATTCTGAATCCGGGCAATACCACATGCCTTCATCTGGATTGTTATCAGGTGATATCCAGATCATTTCGCTTGCAGCGAACATGCGCCCACAGCGAAAACAACGTGAAGGCCGATCATCTATGGGTGAAAAGTGATTTTGATGGAATTTTTGATTGCAAACTATTTTAAAACAGTTACTTACAAATAGAGAATCTATTGTGGTTTTCGCACTATGTTCTGTGCACTTAACATTTCTCACAAGCTCTCAAAGCTTATAGATTAACTAATCTAATCTTTATGTTAGAACATAAAAGCAAATAATATCAAAGCATGTTTTAGAGGAGAAAGTAATGGCCGCCGAACAAAGTACGTTTATCATTCAAATGCTTGATTCTGAGCAACATCCAAGATTACTTGAAGAGAATCTTCCATTATTGAATGATCGTGATTTGTCGCGATTGCGGCTAGAACTTAATAAGCCATTGAAGTTACAACAAGCAATTAGCAAACAGCAAGAAGCCATACTAAAACGCAAACTAAGAATAGTCTTGTCTTATAACGATAATTTACGTACCTGTGGTGTGAATTATTCAAAGATCGCGCGCGAAGAAAAGTTTACAGAGCTACAGGATTATTGGTGCAAGCTTCATTTGCTTACCGCCAGCATTGATTCTCTCAACAGTGGAGGGCAATGTCACGCCATTCCGCTCTGCCTAACTTCAAAGACGTCAGCATCTGGAACGGTACGTCCAGCGTCTTCATGCCCGAACAATCATCCGCTCGCTTGTACGCCTTAAACTCGCGCACAACATCCGGCAACATCACGTCCTCATACGAACGCCCAATCAAATAACCCAATAAAGCATCACGCAAATGCCGCAAGATCGTGAACGATACCGACCGCCTCAGAAAATACCTCGCCAAATTCGACCTCGACTGGAAAACCATACGTACAGAAGCCGGCATATAGCTGCCATGCTACTACTCTTGAAGTGTTACTTCACTCTAACAATCAAATGATAATATCTCTTCAACCTCACAGGCATAAATAAAAATCCGCATTGACGCATCGTGCTGTTTAAGTCACTGTCCCTTCACACCCACGAACATCTGTAACCACTTGTAAGATCATTTCTCGCTCTGTAGGCGGCAAGAATTCAATAATTTGAGCAATCTGAAGCGTCTCTTTTGAGTATGCACCGGATAATGCCGCGCTGGGTTTCTCTGAACCATCTAAATCATTGAAAATATAGTCGTTAGGTACGTTGGTTCGAATCCAACTTCAAAAAACGATAGATTCTGAAAATCAAATAACCAATAAGAACATTCAATATTCATGACAAATATGCTCTGTAGAAACCCCCTGTGAATGTAGATGATATCAATGTTGCGTGTGATGACCATCAACATCATCTCCTGATCACGACGTACATCGCTTCAACATCTTAGACTTGTCAAAATTTCACTTTAAGCATCAATGCAGTGCTTTTAATTAGACTTATTCACCTCTAAACCACGATCATCTAACATTGAAAGCACATCCTGATAATGCAACATATCGCGTGTCTCTAATACCACGCGCACACACACACACGCCACATCGGGCCCGGCGAACATACGATCATGATCAATACACTGTATCGAAACACCCCCCTCACCAAGCAACTCTGTCAATCTCGCCAATCCGCCCGGTCGATCACTGATACGTATCTCCAACGCATGCAATCTGCCATCAGCAGTCATTCCATGCTCGATAACACGATGCAGTGTAAACGGATCAAGATTACCACCACATAACGGCAGCACGACATTCTTTCCCTCTAGTTCACCCTTCAAAGGCCCAAGTAATGCTGCTAATCCAGCTGCCCCCGATCCTTCAACAACTGCCTTCTCCAACTCAAGCAATCGCAATACCGCAAGCGACAACTCACCTTCCGTCACAGTGACAACGCGATCAACGCATTTCCGTGCAATCTCAAATGCACAATCACCAACACACCCAACAGCCAAACCATCCGCAAGCGTCGGTTCTGCCTCAATCATAATCGGCCTGCCCGTTTTCATCGCTGCTCCATAACTCGCAACGCGCTCGGGCTCAACACCAATCACCTCAACCTCAGGCTTCAAAGCCTTCACAACCAATCCGATACCAGCAATTAAACCTGCCCCCCCAATCGGCACAACCACAGCATCAACATCGGACACCTGTTCAAGCAACTCCAATCCGATCGTCCCCTGCCCAGCAATCACATCAGGATCATCATAACCATGAACATACACCATCCCCTTCTGCTCAACTAAGGCATCCGCCTGCTCTCTTGCCTCTCCAAACGACTCGCCAGCCAATATCACCGTTGCACCAAATCGCCTGCATGTTGAAACTTTTATCAGCGGCGCAAACTTCGGCATAACCACTGTTACTGGTATACCAAGACGCTTTCCATGATACGCTAATGCAAGCGCGTGGTTACCAGCCGATGCTGCAACAACACCCCTTTCTTTACCAACTTCACCTAACTTCGCCAGTGCATTGGCAGCACCACGCTCCTTAAAACTTCCTGTACGCTGCAAGTATTCTCTCTTGCAAAACACACTACAACCCGTCAGTTCGCTCAAATAATACGATTCACGACAAGGTGTAAACTGAACATGATCACCTATTCGATCACGAGCTTCCTTTACAGATTCGAAAGAAACCATAAGCAACCTCTTTATTAGTATAAAAACCCTCCGCCCTTGCACTTCGCTTGTAAATATTGATAACTTATAAGTTAATCAGCACAATGCCCGTACAATACTTCTTAACGCAACCACTAATCTAAACCTAATTCGAAATACTGTTTCGCGTTGTTGAAACAAATATTTCGAATCATCCCGCCCACCAGTTCCATATCTATCGGCAACTTGCCTGCACGCATGTCTTTTCCGAGCATGTCACATAACAGTCGCCGGAAATACTCATGCCGCGGATACGACATAAACGATCGTGAATCTGTCAACATCCCAACAAATCGGCTTAACAAACCCAAATTCGACAGCGCGTCAATCTGCCATGTCATCCCCTGCCTTTGATCCAAAAACCACCAGCCCGATCCCAACTGAATCTTTCCCGCCATACTGCTATCTTGAAAATTTCCCAGCATAGACGCAAATACATAATTGTCAGATGGATTCAAATTGTACAAAATCGTTTTTGGCAAAGCCCCTTCAAGATTCAATCGATCCAGATACATCGATAACTTCTTCGCTTGTGAAAAATCGCCAATCGAATCAAAACCCGTATCCGCCCCCAATTGCCCGAAAGCCCTGCTGTTATTGTTCCTCATCGCGCCAAGATGCAACTGCTTCGTCCAACCACGTTTCGCGTCAAGCTGACCAAAGTACAACATCATATAACTGCAAAAACGATCTCCTTCCTCCGCTGTGACAGATCCTCCGCTTCGAGCCTTGTTAAATATTTGCCTCGCTTCTGACTTGTCACAGAAATTTGCAAAACATACCTCAAGCCCATGATCCGACAATCGGCAACCCAACTCATGAAATACTGCATGTCGCATATCAATTGCATTCAATAAATCATCAAACGCAACAATATCAATATCCGCTACCTCACCAAGTCGATCAACCCAATCATTAAATGCCTTTCCATCACAAACCGTCAACGCTTTGTCTGGACGGAATGTGGGATACACCTTTGTCTTCAAGCCAGAACCCGCAAGCGTTTTGTGATGAGCAAGATCATCTGCCGGATCATCCGTCGTACACACGCACCTCACATCAAAACGATCTAAGATCCCCCACGCGCTCATCTCCACGCCTGCCAATTTTTCATTTGCCTGATCCCAAATCCGCTTTGCGGACTTTTCATCAAGCAACTCATCAATATCAAAATAACGCTTCAGTTCTAGATGCGACCAGTGATATAAAGGATTCCGCAATGTATATGGAACCGTCTTCGCCCAGGCCATAAACTTCTCAAACGGTTCCATATCCCCCGTGCAAAACCGCTCCGCCACACCATTACTCCGCATCGCACGCCATTTATAATGATCACCCTCCAGCCAGATATCGTATAGATTGCCAAACCGTTTGTTGCTCGCCAAATCCGCAGGCGGCAAGTGACAATGGTAATCCAGAATCGGCTCGTCCGCTGCATACTGCTCATACAACGTCACCGACTCTTCACAACTCAACAAAAAATCATCATGTATAAACAGCATGACTTATTCACTTTCTTTTAGAAGCGCACACGAGATCAGCATCAACAACCGATCTCATAATTCCCATCCCCAACCCACGCAACTCTGCCAATCCACGCATCCTTCCAATACAAGTGTAACCGGGATTTGCCACCACAGGCTTCTTCAAATCATCCATCATTGTATGACCATGGTCCGGCCTGAACGATAACTCCCAATCCATACGACCCGTCGCCTTACGCCGTCCCTGCTCCTTCATGATCGCAAGCATGATCGCATACATATCCGTCGAACCTTCAAGATGGTTCGCCTCATAAAAATCTCCGTTTCCCAACCTCTGTACACTTCGTAAATGCACCGCATTAATCCGCGAACCAAATCGCTCAACCATCGCCGGCAAGTCATTCTCAGGTATCGGCCCAAACGATCCACTACAAAAACACAAACCATTCACTGGACTATCTACCATCGCAAGTACATCTGCCAAATCTTCTTCCGTACTCACGATCCGAGGCAAGCCCATAATAGGATACGGCGGGTCATCAGGATGCACAGCCAATCGCACACCCGCCTCCTCCGCAGCAGGTACAATCTCCTTTAAAAACAGCTTAAAATGCTCTTTCAGCTTCGCGCGATCAATATCCTCATACACTGCCAACATCCGCCGCACATCCTCAATCGTAAAGCCCATTTTACAACCCGGAAACACATCAATCACATTACGCTCAAATGCCACCCGCTCTGCATCATTCATCCCCTCCCAAAACGTTTTCGCATCCTCAAGCTGCCGCGCCGTGTAATCCGCTTCCGCTTCCTCACGCTTTAACATGTAAATCTCAAACGCCGCAAACCGTGCCTTGTTGAAGTACAAACACTCCGACCCATCTTCTAACTTATAAGTCAAATCCGTTCGCACCCAATCAAGCACCGGCATGAAGTTGTAAATCACAACCTTCACATCCTCAGCACCCAAATTCAAAAGCGACTGCTTATAGTTCTCGATATACTTTTTATAATCCCCCGTCTGTGTTTTAATATCTTCATGCAACGGCACCGATTCAACCACCGTCCACTTCAACCCCGCCGCTTCAATAATCGCCTTCCGCTCACGGATATCCTCACGCGTCCACAACTCTCCATAAGGAATCTGATGCAGCGCACTAAACACCCCAGACGCGCCAGCCTGTCTGATATCCGACAGACTCACCGTATCATTCGGCCCGTACCAGCGAAAATTCTCCTGCATCATCGGTAGCGTCATCACACAATCTCCTGCCTGTCACACACCCGAGAAACTTGAAAATCCACCATCAACCGGTATCACTGCTCCTGTCACAAACGCCGCCGCGTCACTCAACAAATAGTGTATCGTACCAAACACCTCATCTGTCTTCCCAAACCTTCCAAATGGCGTTTTATTAATAACCGCCTGCCCTCTTTCCGTATAACTCCCATCCTCATTTGTTAACAATCTCAAATTCTGTTGACTGATAAAGAACCCCGGCGCAAGCGCGTTTACCCGAACCCCATCACCGTATTTACTCGAAAGTTCGACAGACATCCAAGTAGTGAAATTGTTAATCGCGCCCTTTGCGTTGGAATAGCCTGGAACACGCGTAATCGCAGCCGTTGCCGTCATTGAAGAAAAGTTCACAACACAGCCACTCCGTTGTTCCGCAAACGCCTTCGCAAAAACAATCGTCGGCAACACCGACCCCATCAGATTCAAATCCACAACACGACGATAATCTTCCACATCAATATCAAAAATCGTTTTATCCGGAGGCACCGTCGCCCCCGGCATGTTTCCGCCAGCCCCGTTAATCAATCCGTCAATCCGCCCATACTTTTCCATCACCTTCTCATACACACCCTCAAGCGTTTCCCGCTCCAGCACATTACAAGCAAACCCAATCGCTTCTCCATCCTTGCCTTGAGCTTTCTCAATCATCTCATCAACCTTCTCTTGACGAAGATCAAGAAACACAATTTTCGCGCCCTGTTCCACAAGATACAACGCTGTCTCACCCGCAAGCACTCCACCCGCGCCCGTTACAACGTACACCCTTCCCTTGATATCAAATAATTCATTCACAACTTTAGGCATGTTCGTTCACTTTCTATTTGTTCCGCCTAACATTTAACTTTTATTAAGCGCTTCTAAATGTCTCACAAAATGCTCGCGCAAAACCTCACAGTATGTATCCTGATGCTCGTCCAATATCTGCTTCACAACTCGTCCCAAATCTGGATCTGTCAAAATTGAACCAAACGTGCAATGTAAAATCTGACGTCCCGGCTTCGTAAAACCCTTCAAATCAGGCACATTCTCCCAGTGTTCCAAATATTCACTCGCCAGTTCATGATTATCGCTAATCTCATCCTCTGGCTGCACGCTCTTTAATGTCGCAGATACATGATACGTTGCACGATCCGTCTCATAATGCTCACGAGCAAATCTCACGATCTGGCGAAAATCGTTCGGTGAGTGAATGGCAACCACTCGCAACGCCTCTAAAAAACTCGTCCCCGCCGTCTTTACATGAAACATGCCCTCTGTGGTGCGATTCAATAACGGATAAATCGAAACCTTGTCTGAACCTGAATGCAGCGACAATTTATACGGCCCAAGTCGCTTCGCTATCGCCGCGTGTCCGCGCATGCTCTCTTCTAAAGCCGCCAAGTCTCCCTTGTAATCCACGCCTTTTTCTAGTTCACCAATAAAACGTGGAGCCAAACTCACCACAGGCAAGCCTGACTTCATCAGCCGCTCAGCAATAATATAATGCTCAACCCAAGTCGTCGGTTGATCCGTTTCATCCACGCTTACTTCAAGCTCACACGCCCGCCCCGCCTTCTTACTCTGCTCAACGATATACTGTCCGAGTTCGATCGCGACATTGATCGCGCGGCCATATTTTACTGCCGCACGCATCACACTTTCATCATCAAACTTAATATCCACCCCATCACAAATCTCAATGGTTTTATCTACATATGCTTCAATCCATGACACTTCATCACGGATCACCTCAAAACGCGCGGCCAATTCTTCTTTAACATAGCGATCAGCTTTTTGATCGACATGATCTGATGGATCAATCGTAAAAAACACAAAGCCTGCTGCTACGGTTAAATCAACATCATCTTTTGTCTTCAGGTGATCAGCATCTGCTCCCCATATATCCGAATACCCCGCTTTCTTTAAGCCAACTCGCGCATCCCGCATCACCGTCTCGGCGCTCCGACTCGTTCGTGTCATCTCACGAATCGACTGCTGTGCAAAAATCCCTTTGATTCCAGCACCAGCCTCTTTTAATGCCGCCACGTGGCCTTGCGTCGCCATTCCCAAACGGTCACCAAATCCAAAACTCGGTGCCAATCCCAGGATCTGCGGCTGCATAGCTCCCCCCAATGACGTTGATTCAACAACCATAGCCTTTCCCTTCGTGATTTCTCAGGTTAGGATGATATATTAATCATCCTCTGTTTTTTCAATTCTTTTATGTAGGTTCATCAACGGGTACTCCCCGATTGATCGGAATCTATAGCAACCAGTTGTTCAATGTCTTCGTCATCTTCAACTTCTTTGAATGAGAGATCTTCGGCATTAATGTGACCGAGGACGCGTCCATCGTCATTAACATTGCGTTTGAGAGTCGCAAGACGCCGGAAGAGTCGACGCAAGTCCCATGCGCCACCGATAGAAAACCAGACGCTCGTGACTGTACCAATGACGAGGGTGAGACCGATGTTGACGTACCAGAAGTAATTCGCCCAACCGACAGGACCGAATGCAAAATACTTAACCAGAACAGTGTTGCAGAGAACCGCAAAAATCCAAACGGCGAACAGCAACATACTATAGGCGAAGACACTAACCGAAAGGATTTTATCGCCGCGAGTGAATTGGTCATCAAAGCCTAGCAGGGTATTCTTCCAGTTCTTCTTAACACCGTGTTCGCACTCCGGACGAGCTTCGCGATCTTCTTCACGCATATACTTGCCGCGATGGAGCATGCGGTCGAGGTTGAAAGGTTCTTTGCAGGTTAGCAGGGAAACCGTGATGTACAAGAAGACCGCTGAGCACATGGTGATGAAATAAATTTCTTGTCCTGATATGGGGCACTTGTCGGGTGTTACTTCCCATTCAACGAATGGTAGGATACTGCCGAGTGATTCGAGTGTGGTGGTAAGAGAGGCGAGGAAGCCAGGCATCTCTGAGCTGAGGAAGGGGTAGATGTAACCTGCCCAAGATTGGGTGAGTATGAAGCCGAGGACCGCAAGCGATGAACCGGAAATCATCGCAGCCCATGCACCAGCGGAGGTGCCGCGTTTCCAATAAAGTCCACCCAAGATGACTGCACCAGCACCACCAAGATAAACACTGCCGGTGAGTGCGAAGAACATCAATATGTAAGTGACTTGATTAAAGTAGAGCGACCAGAAGAATGCGAAAAACGCCACCCCCGCAATACTGAAGCGGAGCAGCCACATCTGCTGTTTTGGTGTGAACGGCTTCTTGCGGAGCGGCAAAACAACATCCTGCACAAAGATCGTGCCCCATGAGTGCAGATAAGTCGTGTCGGTACTTATAAGCAGGAAGACCATGACGGCGCAGAACGCGCCAACAATACCAACCGGGAGGATGTGCCGGAGTGCGATAGGCACAAGCATCTGTTCACGGATTTGGTTGGTGGATGCTTCGGTGGCAAGGTTGATTTTTTGATGTAGTTCCTGCTGCACCGCTTCGGCGCCTGTAGCGAAGTCGGGATGGTTCATGTAGGTGAAGGCGGCAGCTGCAAGGAGGATGACCATGAGAACGGAGAAGCCGGTACGCCACGTACTAAGAACGTTGCCCATCTTCTGTTCGTGAGGAGATGCCGCTGCAGCTTTGTAGCCTTGTCCACCTTGCCATGAGAGCATGTTGTAGATACTGCCCATAAGGCCGACGATAACATAGAAGACGTTGAATTCTTTGAGTTTCCCTGTGTCAAAGGGATCGAACATGCTTTCGCCAGGCGGGCGTGCTAACATCGCATCCTGCATTTGATCCCAGCTGAAATACGCAAGAATGGTGATGGTAATGGCGGCATAGAGAACATAGCTAAAGATACCAGCAACACAGTCCGTGACCATGGTCATGATTTGACCGCCGATGAGAACAATGGTGACAGCCACTGATAAGAAACAGGCCATCACTAATCCGAAGGTCGGGAACTGCAGGCCTAAGATAGAAACAGTTTCAGGGAGTTCGCAGAAGTAAATCAGGAAGCGCCCACCAACTGCAGGAAAAAGTGCATAATTGATGACGCCGCTGACCCATGCAAGAATGCCTGCGAAGATACGGAATTTTTTTGAGTAACGGACTTCAAAATACTGGGCCATGGTCATGGCGCGTGTTTCACGATAACGATAAACCGCAAAACCGGTAAGTGCAATGAGAATGATGATGGGCTTGTTGAGCATACCCCAGAATCCGATTGCGAAACCGGACTTGTAGTACATTTCACATAGCGCGACAACCGTAATAAGACCTAGTCCAGCTTCACCGGAAGCAACGGCGACAACATACCGTCCTGCTACACGTCCACCTACAAGGAAGTCGCTAACTCCTTTGACGTATTTATTAACTTGCAAGCCAATAAACCCGACAACAAGCAACGGCACAATACAAATAGCCCAGTCAATCCAGTGCAATTGAATAGTCCTTTAAATGAAGTGATTACCGAACGCATTCACGAGTAAGATCCGCAATCTGAACAGACCTACCTGTTTCGATCGCTTTATTTGCAGCCACACCAAGCAAAATCGATGAAGCACCATCATGATGGTTTGCATCACGTTCAAGCGGATCATCTTTTGCGTTTTGGTTGAAAATACGATCTAACAGAATGGCATCGCCACCACCGTGCGCACCTTTGCCCTCTGGTATCTCAAGCTCTTGTGCAGGCTCAAACATTTTTTGAAGACGTATATATTGCTCACCTTGATACTGCTGAGCAGCAAGCTCTTCTTCAGACTGACCTGCAATCAAATGACCTGCCCCGCGCCCGAAATATTCAATCTGCCCCTTGGTTCCGGTGATCGTGATTCGTTCACCTTCCCACGGACTGTATGCTACAAGCGTGTAGTTAAGCTGCGTACCGTTGGTATAACGCGCAATGACAGACATGGTATCTTCCGAAGTGATGGGCCATTTTTCCTCGCCACCAAACACATTACGGTCACGGATGTAACCAGAGTCTTCCTCAGCATCCAGATAAATTGTTTTAAGCATGTCATCGCGGAGATCTAGACCAAAACGATCTGACATCGGGTTTTCTAAATCTTGATAACGCTCAAAATCGTATTGCTCGCCACGCGCTTTCGCATTTTTCTCCCCATAGAACGACAAATCACCCATCGCAAAAACAGTTTCAGGATGTGCACCAATAATGAAGTTCACTAAATCAAAATGATGCGTAGATTTGTGTACGAGCAATCCACCGCTGTAACGCTTTTCCCTGTGCCATCGACGGAAGTAATCTGCGCCGTGGCTGGTATCTAGATACCATTGGAAATTGACCAGCGTTGGCTCTCCGATTTCTCCTGAAGCAACCACCTCTCTGAGCTTAGAATACGTGGGCATATAGCGATAGTTGAATGTCACACGAACATTCCCACTGGTACGATCAACCGCATCTAGAATCTGTTGAGCCTTATCTTCATCGATGGTCATCGGCTTTTCGGTGATGACATCACAACCAAGTTCAAGCGCGCGGATGATGTACTCATGATGCGTAACATCAACCGAGGTGACAATGACAGTTCTCGGCTTAGTCTCCGCAATCATGGCATCAAATTGATCTGCCATGAAGGTTTGTACCGGCGGCGCCTCATATGTTTCAGCGATAAATTGATTCCATGTCGCCATCCGTTGAGAACTAATATCACATAAACCAACCAACTCAGCCTGATCTGCATAGCTGCCGTAAATTGCATCTATAAACATTCTACTGCGGCCACCTGCTCCGACTAACGCATACCGATGACGATCCATAATATCACGCGCTCCAATTTACTTGTGATCTATAAACTACAGTTTGGTTTGAGGCGTAAACCTCAATTTAGATGTTAGTAAGTCGGATCATTTAAACTATAACAAAGCCACGCAGACGCTTGACAATTCCGCGCATGATTGAGATGCTTGTAAAATAATGCTTATCTACATTGCACACGGTAAAAGACGTTATCATCAACAACCGGTTATTCCCCATCCAAGAAATGCATGGGAATTCCAAGCGGTTCTAAAAGGCAGCATTTGTCCTGTAATACCTGGACGTAAGACGTCGGTGTCACCCCGTCGCCTTTGGATCTTTCCACCAAACCATATTCATGGCTGGACAGGCATCCCCAAAGAAGAAGCATGTGTAGGTGTTGCCCATTTCGATCATGTACCACATGTGCTTCACGACGCAGTAAATGGCAGCGATGGTGTATCCATCTCACTATCCATATCTTTGGCGAAGCATTTAACAAGATCGTTTTCAGAACTTGAAGAGCACACAATAAAACGTCATGAACATCTGGATTTGCGTGCCCAACACTTACTACTTGAACTAACACTTCTCGTGCTTGATGATTTGAAAATTTCAGATAAAGCTCACATAGATCACGCAAAAACACTGGTACAACGATGCATGGGCTGGTATGCAGTTAATATTACCGATCGACCAACAGTCGATGATATGGCCGAAGCTCATGGCTACTCTGCTAGTCAACTCAGACGACTATTTGTACAGTCTGGCGTTTCATCACCGTTTAAAGCGATGCACCTCATTCAATTAGAACGTGCAAAGTACCTGCTCAATAATACAGATGAATCACTTTCACGCATTGCATACTTAAGCGGCTTCGCATCACTGTCTGCTTTCTCAAGGGCGATCAAGCATATGACTGGCATCTCGCCCTCTGATCTTCGTGGGCAGCAATAATGAGGTCATACTTACAGCATTGACTACAAGGTTGCTTGATAAAATTGTGCCTAAACTAATCACACATTAGACGACTATGTTTTGACAACCATCAACGATTACGACACATTTACCAATCACATAGCCATTCATACCATCTAACAATTTAAAGCTATGCTCTAATCTTGATCAATAATCATCAAACCTTGTTGATACAGATCCGCCAGGTCAACATCACGACTTTTCGATGCTTTAATCAAACGAGCTGCTTCACTACCATCATTCTTTTTCTGCAAAGATTGAATCAATCGATAATCCTCCCAACCTTCACGTGCCGCTTCCGAAGCACGCGTGGGTATCGGCCCTGCTGGACCGGGATATACAATCTGATAATCCGCAGCATTACTGTTAGTTGCCAGATCGCGATCGCCGTCAATCCAAGCACTACCGCGCGGCCGTGAGTAAGAATAGTAACCCCAACCATCCCAACCCCGACGCATCGCTAGCCATGGCAAGCGACGGTAAAATAGTACATTTTTCGCGCGTTCACTCTTAGCATGCTGTGAAGCCACTTGATAAAAAGCATTCGTCGGCAAATCGATATCAAACAACTTTCCGCTTTTCGGGTAGTCGATCAACAACATACTCGGCGCAGACACATCGATATATTGGTCATACCACCCCTTTAATCCATCGTAGACCACAGGATCTTTTGCTGCCCCCTGCCCGCCACCAATCCAGAAAATAGGATTGCAATACAGCTGAAAATCTGGATCAATTTGTTTGGCCAGCTTCGCATAAGCCGCAAATGCAGCAATGTTATCACGATCTGGCTCATCCCAAAGTTCCCCGAACCATTGGTTGTTATTTAAACCAAGTGATTTAGCCCGCTCAACAATAAACGTTAGCCGCTTGCGTACAGCAGCCTCATCTTCATCCGTAATATTGTTAGGATCGAGCTTGTTGGTAAAACCACGATCAATATGGCTCCACGGCAAAATATAGTCATAAAAAATCGCATGCCCCCGCTCACGAGCCAGGGCATTGATTGTTCCTGGTTCTGGGAGCCCCCTCCAAACGCTAATTCCAAGTGATTGCTTATAATCCACTTCTTTTACCTGACGATCCATTGAGCTAAAGGGAAACGACTTGGTCGTTTCACTCCAACTATGCACCCATGCTTTCGCTTCAGGTAATACTACATTACACACGTTAACTCGAATCGGCAGGCTAACGCCCTCATCAGTGCTAAGTGTCGCTCGATACACACCCGGCTGTGCACCTTGCGTATGCACTTCAAGCCATATCACCGCGGCACCTGCCGGATTTAGTATCAAATCAGGAAAATGTGCAATACCATATCCATTGGCCAGATACTGATGCATCCAATCTGCATCAAGCAGGTCTTCTCGAGCAAACAATGGCCCAATCCCCACACCATAACTTTTTGACGCAATGGCACCCCCAACCCTGATCACACCATAAACCTCATCCACTGGCTTATTGTCTTCCAAGCGTGTAAATCCTGAAAGCGCAACTTTCGTATGCAATGGCTGCTGGTCATTCGTATTGACCAGAGCCAATGCACGCGGTTCAATTTCGTTACGTGCCATTGATATCTGTACATCTGATAACGGATCGGGCAAGATCGGCTCATGCGTTAGTCGGTCCCAAGTCGCTAACTCACCCCACACTGCCGACGCTTGACCACTCTCTCCCAATCCACGTCGCCACGCCCAAAATTCGGTAAGTGGAAATGCAGTCGACTCAACACCCGGGATTGATATCGCTGACGGTGTATCTGCAATAGACGACAAGACAACCGGACGATATGACGGTGGCACAACAGTTGGTTCAACCTCCGCTTCTCCCCAAGCAAAAAACTGATTCAGCTTTGTAGGGCCTTCTGCTGCTTCAATTTTAATACGCAGATACTGAGCTTCGGCGACCTTATCAAAAACGATGCGCCGCAACGACCAGACAGAATCCTGTAGCTTTTCCATAGGATATTCTGCGACCACCTGCCACGTTTCATCATCTTGCTGACGCATGGCAACTTCTATCGAAATATGTTCGCTTTGTGACATTAAATCAACTTCGTTAAAGCGACACATTCTCTGGAAATCAAACACAACTACCAATGGTCCCTCAGAAACACCAACGGATAAATATGGATCGATCCATCCGCTTTGGGTTGCTTCCCAGCTTGGCGGCACCGGTGGGCGCATACCAATCCCATTAAGCAAACGCCTCCCGAATGAACCAGACTCATTGCGCCATAAATCCGCAGGCACATCCGGCTTCGGCTCATAGGTGTATGTAACACCTGTTACGATACGTTTTCCCCAGAAAGACTCATTATCAGATAGCAATTGCCCAACAGGGCGTGACGTGACAGTGCCATCCCACCAGCGAACCTGAAGACCTTCCGACGCATCGATTTTCGCCGCAATTAACAACATGAATAAAGAAACTGTAAACGCAACCAATTGCTTCATATCAAATCCTTAAGAACATATTCCTACCACTGCATCGTGTGGGCGCCCCACAGTGTCACACTGAATTCTGTGTCGTCTGCTTTCTTCCACGCAGCGTGACCATCAAGGTAGGCAACATTCATGCCATCGACATGATTGTTTGGTAATAAATTAACCCCGCCACCAAAATCAGAAAACCATCGCGAACCAAAGGTATGCCAAACCCCTGTATCTTCCCAACCATCAATCACCGCAGCTTGCCGGCTTGGAACATCGGCCTCGTCATTCGACATATCCAACCGCGGAACCGTGGTCCCATGCGAATCGGGATAACTAGATGGCGGCCAACGATGAGAGTAACTTGGCCATCCGTACCAATTCCCCAGACTATTTAAACGATTTCCTAAGGAAGCCGGTAATCGATATGTGGTACCGATGATATAGTCAGCATAATTGACATAACCAGGTTCGATTTCTGTCTGAGATGGGCATAGCAACACTTCCAATGCCCCCGCATTATCACTACCGGTATTTGGTTTTACTCCGTGACCAAAATACAGGCGAATTGAAGCGTTTCCCGAAACCGACTCCCCATCAATCCGATCGTAATAAGCTGAACAAGTCCCCCAATCTGTCATTGGGAACCATCCCTTTTCGTCACCAGCATACATCAACTGTGCCATAACCGTTTGACGCATGTTGGAAGCGCAGCGAATACGCCTGCCTTGCTCGCGAGCAGTTTGCAATGCCGGAAGTAGTATGCCAATTAGCAATGCAATAATACTGATCACGACAAGGAGTTCGATCAAAGTAAAGCCATATCGATTTGAACCATCCCTCCATGGAATGGTCCAAATCGAATAACTACATCCATGATCCATTTTATGTCGCTCACTACAAATTGATGCGCTCATCACAAATCTCCATGGGTGTTGGCAATTACAACAAAGTTATAAAACGACAGTTCAACGCGATACTTAATATCGGCGCATCATCAACCAACCTAAGACTGCACCAGTAATCCCTAAACTGCCGGGCTCCGGTACGTCGCCGAATTCACCTTCAATCTCCAAGACACCGAAGTAACCAAAATCTGACACTGCAGAAATATCGAGTACAATATAGCCATTGCTGTCGGCCAAGACATCATCGATTGAGACCTTCTTCTTGACATTGTTAGCTGCATCAAGCGTTACGGCGTTGTGCCCAGCAATATCAACCTTAAATTCACGATTGGGAGGAGAGCCTGAAGCACGCGAACCAAAGAAAGTCAAGTCGTAGGTTTCTCCTGCCACTAAACCTTCGAGACGAATCTGCGCAGCATTATTCTTCGTAACAAAGAATGAATCACGCTGAGCCGTAGAAGCATACACATCTTTCGCCACAACGCCGCCTGCATTTACCGCTGAAAAATCATCTGTCACATTCAAGTCAACCGTCGTCGCAACACCAGCATCCGTGATGGCATCAGTAACACGAACACCAATCCCGCCGGTACCGCCGTCAGCCTTTTCCTGAATACTGTGAACGTTATTCCAATTACCCGTCGTGCGAAGGTCACTGATACCCGTATCACCACGGCCAAAATCAAATAAAATCACATCGGCTGAAGCCGTTGTATCTATACTCAAAAATGTACACATTACAATTGTAGATATAACACCAAATACTTTTTCCCGAGCATCAATCACGCTACGTCTCCTTATAGAAATGACAGAAAGTAAGCTGTCGCGTCATCATTGTGATGGCACGGCAGCAGTCGATTCACGAACAATCAAACCCGCCGGCTTCACTTGCGATTCAAGAACCTCCGGCACAATCGGCTTTTGATCAATAAGCTTACAAAGCACTTCCGACGCAATACCGCCGGCGTGAGCAATATCAATATCAACTACGGTCAGAGGCAGCCTTACAGTCGGCGGCGCTAACACATCATCCCAAGATACCAGCGAAACATCTTTGGGAATCTCCAAACCCAAACAATCGAAATAATCCATTACCAAGGGAACAAAATCATGCGCACCACAAACCAATGCCGTGGGTCGCTCATCACCAACAAACACCCGATCTAGGGCTTGACGAATCTGCTCATGATCTCGGGATTTCGTTACGTTGAGCCAGCACACTTCAAACCCTGCGTGCCGACGAGCATAAAGCTGCATGCCTTCATGCTGTTCCTGACAGGCAGCAACATGTCGCCCAGCGTTTAACAATGCAACACGACGATGCCCCAATGATGCAAGATGTTCCGCAGCCAACAGGCCGCCGCCGATCATGTCAACACGCACTCCCATCAACTGATCGCCAGCACAATGTTGATCCATCCACACCACAGGTAACTGTTTAGCTAAGGCATGAACCTGCAACGCCTCAGCCTGATGAGCCAGCACCACCATCCCGTCATAACTCGACAGATCAATTGAAGCGAGCCACGACGCATCAGACTCGTTAGCACGACGCCGATTCATCGCAATGTAATGAACATGGTAGCCTGCGGTTTCTAGTGCCGACTGAATTCCCGACAAGCGTTGACTCATCACCGGATTAGCGAAATGATTCGTGTCATAAAGCAAGACCGCCACTGTCCAAGTTTTTCGCTCCGTGCGCGACGCGACGAATCGGCCGCTACCACGCTTACCTTTAATAAGACCTTCCCGCTGAAGTTCTTTCACCGCCTTCTGCACAGTCACCGCACTCACTCCCATGCGGCGAGCTAAGTCGCGCTCGGTTGGCAATCGCTCCCCCTCCGCCACCTCCCCATCACGGATCTTCTGGCGAAGCTCCTCAGCGATCTTAGTAAACAGCGGCGGCTGCTTACCGATCTGACTGCCCGCTTGTTCAACGACCTCTTCCATAGATGAATAGTTTACTCAAAACAGCCTCCACGTCAAGTACACCAGTGAACTTTATATAAAAACATTTAAAATTCTACAAAACGCTTTTTTTAAGTGTTTTATATGTTAATTTGCTATAGTATTACACTATTGCAATTGATTTATTTTCCCAAAATCCATATTATTTCCATATAACACTAGTTAACTTAACACAATCCAACCACCCTCTCTCGCGACCCATTTACTTCAACACCAAAAAAACAAAGGACCGATGTGAACCCTGACCAATACACACAAATGATGATGCGAGACAATGGACGCCAACAACTCAGCTTCAGCGCAACAGACTTGCCCGCACTACAGTTATGGCAACAGACTCTACGCAAGAAGCTACGAGAATCACTGGGGATTCATTCAATCACTTCACGATGCCACACAACACCGGGAACCGAACTGCTTGAGACTGTTACGCTGGACGATCATGTTCGCGAGGATTGGCGAATCGAAAGCGAACCGGGCATCGTGATTCCCTTTTATCTACTGCGCCCACTTGGGCCCCCAGAAACCCGCCCACTGGTCATTACTCCCCACGGCCACAGCCGCAACCATCGCCACACCTATGCTGGCGCGATCCCAAACGACCCCGAGGTAATCGACGGTGAACGTGATATAGCCCGGCAAGCCGTGCGCGAAGGCTATATCGCTATCGCCCCTCAAGCCCGCGCCTTCGGCGACAACCGAAGCGACAAAAACCAGAAAAACAACAGCGTTAGCTCTTGCGCCGAATGGCAACACAGATCACTCATGTTTGGCCGCACACTGATCGGCGAACGTGTATGGGATACGATGAAGTTAATCGATTTCGCGCTTGCCAACAAAATGGTCGATCCGCAGCATATCATGCTCACTGGCAACTCCGGCGGTGGAACCACAAGTCTGTTTACAGCCGCCATCGATGAACGGGTAACATCGGCTGCGCCATCGTGCTACTTTTGCACTTTCGCGGACTCGATTGGCGCAATGGAGCACTGCGCATGCAACTACATCCCTGGGATATTGAATTTAGCGGAAATGTCGGATATTGCGGGCTTGATTGCACCTCGCCCACTTTTGATCGTGGCCGGTTTACACGACCCCATTTTTCCAATCCATGCAGTTCGCTCATCATTTAAGAAATTAAAAGACATCTACACTCTCGCAGGCGCCCCCGATAAGTGCCAGCTATACATTGGAAAAGGCGGACATCGCTATTACAAAAAACCGGTTTGGTCATTCGCAAAAGAACTGTTCAATTCAACAACGCTTACGAATATCAACAAGTAAAACTGCCTTCAATTACCTTGCTTTGCTTGTCATTTAGAAAGATACATACATGCGAACCGGCCCCTTCCCCGGCTCAATCATAATGACCGGCATCCCATCAGGCGTCGATATATTAGCAGATCCACAACACCTCCTAAAATCAAGCGACCAACTCACCGTCACAATCCAAGACATCGGAGCATTATCTAATCATGCAATATCCGAACCAGAAAGCTGCAAAATCATGCCGTGTAATTATTGACGCTTTGCAAGGATTTAAGAGCACTCACCTGCACTTCATAGCAAATTTTCTACGAATCTCTGAAGCCGTTTCAGAACCATTTCTCGCTCTGTAGGCGGCAAGGATTCAATAATTTGAGCAATCTGAAGCGTCTCTTTTGAGTATGCACCGGATAATGCCGCGCTGAGTTTCTCTGAATCATCTAAATCATTGAAAATATAGTCGTTAGGTACGTTGGTTCGAATCCAACTTCGCCCACTTCATGAACCCTATGCACAAGCATGGGGTTATTTTTTGCCCAAACAGGCAAACCTTGTATCACTTACCGCAATCGATATCCATTTCCCTTCATCGCATGGCTCATCTAAAATACGCCAATGCCACATACCTTCGACTCATCACTACTGGACATCCTTGTCTGCCCACTCACCCGCTCACCGCTGACTCTCGCGCCCGACGGCAACCACCTGCTCGCACAAAAGGGTGGCCTTCAATATCCCATTCGAGATGGCATGCCCATCCTCCTGCCCGAACAAGCACTTCTCCCGCTTGGCTGCACCTCTCTGGACGAGTTCAAAGCCAAACATAAAGATATTATTCCCGAATAAATTACGTTCTAACCACCTGTTCATTTCATCAACTCGACGGTGCCATATCGGGTAATCTTTTATATCTCTGGCAACGTTAGGCATGGACGTTGCCATCCTGCCACCAATCGCTCATTCTCACTTTGCCATCACGCATAATCCCGAAGATGATGTAGCGATTAAATTTTTGCGCTACATCCGCCACCGCACAAACCCATGGACCAAACCGAATCATGATCTACGACCATATCGACAATATATCTCTCTATAAGAACCTGCCAGCCAACCTTACTGCAGGCCTTCAATTCTTAAAGAATGTAAATCCCACTACCCTCAAGCCTGGCCGCAATGACTTGCAAGGCGAAGGACCACACGCGCCACTTTTTGCCAACTTTGATTCCTATACCTCCCGTACTACCACCGAATCCAAATACGAATCGCACCGCCGCTACATCGATATCCAATACATCATCTCCGGCAACGAGCGCATTGCTATCTCTCCTACCCCAACCTCTGAAAGTAACACCGGCCAACCCCTCGCAGTCACCGACTCATATAATGATGAAAAAGACTTCGAGCTATATGATCACAACCCCGACATCTTGGCTGGTACACAATGGGTCATCCTCCGTCCAAACCATTTTGTGATTCTCTATCCGCATGAGGCGCACATGCCCTGCATTCAGTTTGATGGCCCAACAGAAATACAGAAGATCGTGGTCAAGGCCCACATCTAAACCAAAACCGGCCAATAACTGCAAAATCTAAGTAAACACCTACGCCTCACAGCTCTCTAACAGCAGCTTGTCTGCAAGATTTCGCATATCATTATATATTTTTCTGGCCTAATTCTCGTTCGTGGTATATATTCTTATAGCATGATCTTGCGACAATAGATCGGTACGCTGATCGCCTGCCACGCCGCGAGCGGTCGGTCTTTAGCTTAGATTTGTACACGGCCACCATTTGAAACCGCTCAAATGACGACATCCAGCCGTCACGGATGACCGCAGATCTATCACACCAAAACATGCTTTAAAACCATCATCTTATTGCGGAGGAAGACATGCGCATCACTCGTTTTTGGCCAGCAATTGCAGCGGCGACAGCCATGGCACTGGCAGCTACACCCAATCTGTCTGCCTTTGAATCGTCAGGCGGCGACTTGCCGGATCTTGCCAACACACTCAATAAACCTTGGCAAGAATTCCAGTTCAAAGGCGCGAAAAATGCCAGCTCCCGCAACGGCGCCGGCGTCAACTCAATCGTCATCCACACCACCGAAGGTTCAGGCGTTTACGAAAACACCATCAATTGGTTCCGCAACTCATCGAACAACTCTAACTCTGCACACTTCGTGATCGCACGTGACGGCCGAGTGACACAGATGGTTGATTCATCCAGAAGATCTTGGCACGCAACCTATTACAACCGCCGCTCTATCGGCATCGAAATGTCCGGCTTTTCGTTTGGTCACTCCGATCCTAATGATGACAAGCCAGATACATGGCGGTATGAAGTCGGCGAAATCCCCGATCCACATGACCCAACCCCTGGCGACGGCTATCGATCCAATCTCGACACGCTGGCACAGATCGTTGCCTTCTATGTCGATAAGTACAACGTCCCACTGGTTCATCCCACCGGTGAAGCACAATGGCACCGTAATAGCGAAGGCGACGTTGTGATCGACAGCGAATACAACCAGTCAGGCTTGGTCGCTCACGGCCAAATCCAACCGTGGAGCCGGCGCGACCCCGGCCCAGAATTTCCATGGGACGAACTGATCAGCCGAACCAACGCCATTCTCGTCCCCGAGCCAGCCACCGCATCACTCTTCTTAGGGGCCGGCCTACTTTTCCTTCGCAGGCGTCGGGCGTGATCTGAAATCTAACAAATCTTGATTGCACATAATTACCGCCATCCAGCTTACGCAGGGTGGCTTTTTTATAACGCCAGCCATGACATGAGAACAAACCGCGAAACAACAAATATCATTATAAGAATGTCATGTAAGTCTACATAAAAAACGATATAAGCATTTCATTAAAAGCTACTTGCAGAATCATATCCCCTATATTGCCGACACCACACAAACCATAATAATATCTTCTATTATTATATATTATTCTTTTGCGGCGACTCATTTCTGGCTTATATTATTGCTACCCGCCCCATTCCGGAGCCCGCCTGAACAGTTGAAATTTGTACCCCCCAACCACTGCGGGATCAGGAGAGTGAAACATGAGAAGCATTCGCACCATCTTCAAGGGCCTTGCCCTAAGCGCTGCTGCTATCGGCACCACCATCGCGATAACCGATGACGCCTCCGCAAAAGTTAGCTACCCTTCGGACGTAGTCTACGATCAAGCTGCCGCTGGCAACTTCCGCACCGGCCGATCCGGCGGGCACATCGACTCCCTCGCCATTCATACCACCGAAGGCAGCTACGGTAGTGCCGTCAACTGGTTTAATAACCCCGCCTCAGGCGTCTCAGCCCACTACGTCATCAGCAAAGACGGCGACATCACACAAATGGTCGATTCATGGGACACCGCCTACACCACCAACTATTACAACTCACGATCCATCAGTTTTGAAATGGCTGGCTATGCTGGTGAAGCCTCCACTTGGTACTACCAACCTTGGGAGCCAGAGTACGGCACAACCTACAAAAACTACCGGCCAAACCTTGATGCGCTTGCCAACCTCGCGGCGTTCTTCATGGAAAGAACTACTTCCCATGGTGTGACCTACGATATCCCCAACACACGCTCAGAAAATAAAGCCAAGTACCATTGGAGCAACGGCACACGTATTGTAGATGAATACCTTGATGAAGAAGGCTGGGTTGGTCACGACCAAGTCACCCCATGGTATAAAACGGATCCCGGCGAATTCTTTCCTTGGGAAGACGTCATGATGATGACACAATCCTATCTCGACAACGGCGAAAACATCTACTGGCCAACCGTGACGATTCCCGAACCAACAACCATGGCAACACTAGCCTTTGGCTTGCCCACCTTGCTGCTTCGCCGCAAGCGTGCCGCTTGACCACACTCATCGACACATACAATCACTCACAAAGCCGAGCCTAATGCTCGGCTTTTTCATAAATACAGATAAACAAAGCGCCTAGTTTTACATACTCAGAAACCGCACCCAAAGACTCCATAATTATAAGACCTTCACAGTGCGAAACTGGCGCCATATTAATTTACTGCTAATAAACAACTTACGCTCCAACCTCAAACATGGCTCCACCTCAAGCCATAACCATGCCCTCAATTGTTATATATTTTTCTGTGATTTCGCGCAATCAGGAGTTATATTAAAAGTATACGGATTGAGCTTTCAAGCACACCTAACGCCAAGGCCGCGCCCTGTGTTGATATGTATAAATCCGTGCCATTTTGTTAACGCTAAAGTCAATACCGTTGATCATTAGGAGGTCGGGTTGTGAGTAACGCATTCAAAGTAACATCACAGTTATTGCGGATAAGCACTGCAGTAGCTGTTTGCGCACTGTTAAGCACCGAAGCATCTGCTCAGGTAACCTATCCATCAGGCGTCGTGGAAGACCCTGCACCAACAAACAAGTACACAAACGGTCGCAGCCGAACGATCGATTCGCTGATCGTTCACACCGTCGAGGGCGGCAGTCTGAGCGGCACGGTGAACTACTTTAAAACAACTACGAGAAACATCTCTGTCCATTACATCATCGACACCAACGGCGATGTGGTACAAATGGTCGACTCCTGGCACACTGCTTGGACGCAAAATGATTACAACTCACGCGCGATTGGCTTTGAGATGGTCGGCTATGCTGGTGATCGATCCACTTGGTACTACGACATCGGCGATGCGGAATATGGCACGACCTACAACAATCTTCGCCCCAATGTCGACAAGCTAGCCAACATCATGGCTTACTTCATCGAACACCCCACCAATAAAAATGGCGCAACCTATGACATCCCGTTCCAGCGGATTATTGGCGATGCCTATGACTATCCTGGTGATGAATTAGACATGCCTGGTATCGGTGGCCACTATCAAGTTACACCATGGAATAAATCTGATCCTGGTATCTATTTTCCTTGGGATGATCTCATGAAATTTGTTGAGTCATACATTGATAACGACACCAATGTTTATTATCCCACGGTCATCCCAGAACCGACAGCCATCGCAATGCTTTCACTCGGACTACCAGCATTACTCTTGCGAAGAAAACGCGCATAACTTTACTAAACCCAAACATTCTCCTCCTTATTTATGTATTGCATAAAAGGCTTGGCACATGCCAAGCCTTTTGCTTTTTACTTCTATTCACGTACGAAATTTTAGATTAAGTTCCATCATAAGGCGTTGGGAACCAACTAGGATCAGCCGGAGATGGACGACGATCTGGGTAATGCACACCCCAAGAGCTCTTCTTAAACAACGTTCGCCATCGTGTTTGCGTTGCGCCATAGATCTCACCGATTTCTTCCCATGTATCTTCCCATACCATCGTTTCAACATGGCCATCAATAAAGCTGTAATTTGCAGCCCCCATATGCCGCGCCCACGCCATCGTATTTTTTTCTTCCAGATGAACACCTTCGTTGCCGTGATTTTCAAATGTTGCGACATGATGCGGCGCACCTTCCGCCGCACGTGTATCCATAATTCGTATAGATTGCGAAGCAAGCGGAACATCTTCTAACCGTACAGCATTAAACCGGCTTGCCCATGCTAGCGGCGGATTGGGATTTTCTTCCGCATCGGTATGACTCGTATTCAATCGGTAGGACGCAGGTATGTTGTCTACCTCAGGATCAGTCGGCTGATGAACATCGCTCCATCTACCGCGGTATGTATCACTATCATCCACAGGACATCGGAAGAATTCTTGGTCGAAATTCAACGTACTCGACAAGATGTAATCCCATCCCAAGGTTGGCCAATGATGTCCCCATTCGGATTCATCCAGAGCAGGTCCATGATTAAACCACGACTTGATCATGTAACCTTTATGATCTGCTGCAAATACATGATCCCCGGTCGCAAGCTGCCGAAGATTTGAAGCACACTGAATACTCTGCGCCGTCTTGCGAGCACTACTAAGTGCTGGAAGCAATATGCCAATAAGCAATGCAATGATACTGATTACAACTAGTAGTTCGATTAATGTAAATGCGCGTTTTCCCATAGAAATGACCTTTATGTATCGTTACGAAATGAGAGATCAAGATGCGGTCCAACTATGCGTAACTTCGTATGCATATTCTCACAACAAAGAGTGATTGGGGCGGCACATTGCCGCCCCAACGCTCATCTCGTGTATTCGTCTTATTTACCGTCGTTTGGCAATCATTGAAATACCAAACATCATCAAAGCTGCACTTGCAGGCTCAGGGATTGGTGAACCAAGTAAATCATCAACAGCCAATGCTTCGTCACTGATACGAACATCATCTAGATTACCTTGGAAGAAATCATTCGGGCCATTGAACCAGCCACGACCAATCGTCCATGTTGCAGAACTGTCTGCAAGACCAAGCCCGCCGTGCGTATGAATCAACTGATATGTGCTATCTGTTTCTGACTTGAGATAAAGCTTGACCGAGCTACCATCGCCAACCATCGCAAGGCTATACCACTTATCTGCTTCAATCGCAGGACCAACACCTATTTCAGGCTGCCCCGTCTGACCTGGGTCTGTCACATTAAGTAAATCACCGCCCGGTGTCGTATCCCAATGATAAAAATGAAGCTTGCTGTTGACACCGTTAATACCAATCCACAACGTGCCTAACGATTCATCATTGTCACCATTACCTTTGTTCTGATCGCCACTATCGTCTGGGTTACGATCATGACCAATGATACCCTGCCAAGCATTCGTAGCGGATGTTTTAAAACTAACCTCAAAAGTAAATTGGCCCGCACCATTCATCGCAGTTCGGATATTGCCATCACCCTGCTCAAAAAGATCGGCACCATTTGTTTTGTAGGAGAAATTATTGGCCACGCCGGTTTGCGGTGTCATGGCATATTGCACATCAGACGAAAAAACACCACCTTGTGGAAACTGATATAGCCGATTGTCGTTGCCTGAGATATCTGGCATATATGCAGTACCATCTGGGCCGGGTGCATTGGTTCCTTCAAGCACCAAACCGTCGGATGCTGCTATGACATTACCCGTGTCAGCATCAACCGCATTCTCAAATGTCCAATGAGCGACTGTTGCAGCTTGCACCGCTCCACCCATGATACCTGCCACTCCCAAGGCAGAGACCAAACTTAAATATGATCTTTTCATCTTCAAAACCTCCTATCGTTAAAATACACTTAACTCTTACTGTCGAAATGTTCGATCGTTACCGAATGGTTTTAAATCAACACAAAACCAACTAGAACGCTGTGTTTACATTAAAGAGGATACTCCTAATCTTGTGCAAAACCATAGTCTGAACACAAGATTACCCAACAGAAATCCCACTCGTTAAACTGCTTTCAAACCATCAAGTTAGATCTTTTTTTCTCCTCAAAAGGCCTTTGTACCGGTCCAGCAAGCAGCAAGCAATTCATATCTATCAAGTACCATTTATTATGCATGCCATTACAACTTTCCTGCTATATCAAGCTTGCAACATTGATCGTTCTCACACGTCTTTTATGACTGCAGTAATCACGAATGCCAAAGATCATGATGGAAGCAATGGAAAAACCAAGGCTATATGACACATGCCACAACACCGTATGCGCAGTACATGCTTATTTACCTTAAGACGGAAAAAATGTACGCGACTAGGCTAATGCAAGAATACGCGATCATCACGCAAGACGATCAGTGGCAACGTGGTAATGTGGATCGTTAGAAATATCGATCTCGACAAGGTCGCCAGCTTTGCGTAAGAGTTCTTGACATTCAACGGACAAGTGGCGGAGGTGAAGACGCTTGCCTTCAGCGCGATATCGCTCAGAAAGCTTATGGATCGCTTCGAGACCAGAATGGTCGTAAACACGTGAGTAATAGAAATCGACGACCACTTCGTCGGGATCGTTCTTCGGATCAAAGAGATCGCGGAAAGAATGAACCGCGCCGAAGAAGAGTGGGCCGTGAATCTGGTAAACCTTTTGACCTAGCTCATCTACTTTTACATCTGCAAAGACGTTCTTCGCATGCTTCCATGCAAAGACAATCGCAGAAACGATGACGCCGAGGATTACCGCGGTGGCAAGGTCATGCATGATGGCGGTGTAACCTGCGACAAGTACCATCACGAAGACGTCTTCAGCGGGAATCTTGCCGAAGGTGCGGAGGCTGGTCCATTCGAAGGTGCCGATGACGACCATGAACATGACGCCGACGAGTGCCGCGATAGGGATCATCTCGATGAGCGGTGCGAGGAAGAGAACAAAACAAAGCAAACCAAGCGCAGCAACGATACCAGAAAGTCGCGCCTTGCCGCCGGAATTCACGTTGATAAGTGATTGGCCAATCATGGCACAACCGCCCATACCGCCGAAGAAACCGCAGGTCACGTTGGCGATACCTTGGCCGATACATTCGCGGTTACCTCGACCGCGTGTTTCGGTGATCTCATCAATCAACGATAATGTCATAAGCGATTCGATCAGGCCTACACCTGCAAGGATGAGTGAGTAAGGCAACACAATCAGGATTGCCGCCCAAAGCCCTTTACCGGTAAAAACATTGTCGGGAAAGATTTGCGGGAGATGGAAAGTAGGCAAGCCGCCGGCAATAGTCACCGTCTCGGTTTCAGACAAAATCCTGCTGATCTCATCTTGGGAAATCTTGCCGAGGTTCGCCGCAGCAGCAGCCCCATCCGCCAAAGCAACCTGCACCGCGTCTTCTTGTGCATCTTTCTTTGCAGCGGCGACTGCGTTCGCTTTCACTGAATCATTCAACACATCAGAAACGGTCGCAGCACGAATCGATTCACCAAATGGTTGAAAGTAATTGAGCGATGCGCCGAGTGTGGCCACCACGAGAATTGCTGCTAGTGATGCGGGAACTGCACGTGTGAGTTTGGGCAAACCAAAAATAATCACCATAGTCAGAAGCGCAAGACCGAGCATGATAAAAAGGTTCGGCCCAGTAAGGAACACTTTCGTTCCAAGCGGCGTGAGGGTTTTAAAGGATTCAAACTGTGCCATGAAGATGACGATGGCAAGCCCGTTAACGAAACCAAGCATCACCGGGTGGGGAACGATGCGGATAAATTTACCTAGACGGCAAAGACCAATGGTGATTTGGATGAGTCCGGCAAGGATAACTGCCGCAAAGAGGTATTCGACACCATGCATTGCAACGAGTGCAACAACCACGACCGCCATCGCGCCGGTTGCCCCAGAGATCATACCGGGTCGTCCGCCGAGGATTGCAGTGAGGAGCCCGATGATAAATGCGGAGTAGAGGCCGATGATCGGTGAAACGCCTGCAACAAATGCGAAAGCAACAGCTTCGGGGACGAGCGCGAGCGCAACGGTAAGACCGGAGAGAACTTCATCTTTGATGGAGTATGGGCGTTTCGAGAAAAGATTAAACATCACGGTCCTTTGATTGAAGCAAGACAGCGTAACTTGTTTAGTAATGCCACAGAGCGCATCGGGATAACAAGCTGGCTGCAAGTTAAATGCAGTTTTGGAACAACACGGGCCTAGGTGTGGGCGAGTTTGAGTGTTTAAGGGTTCTGAAAAGTTTGCCGGCGTGGCAAAAACCCTTCGATCTCCTCGTTCAGGGGCTTCCACAGGAGGGGCAGACTATACCGGGATCAGGGCTCATAGTCAAAGCAGAGGCCTGATTTCAGCCTAAACAAAAATGTTATAAGTCGTTTGTTTGCAAAGAAAAACCGCCCGACGGACTGCAGGCGGTGATGGTGGCTTGTGTTCGACTGGTGTGGTTTATGCGCTAGGTGAGCGACGACGGGAAAGCAGGGCTAGACCGCTGATTGAGAGCAATGCGAGGGAGGCGGGTTCGGGGATGGCATTGGTATCCAGCACGAATACGCCGGTTGAGCCGTCGTCGAAGTTAATCCGCACGGCCAACTCGCCGACATCGTTGAACGCAGTGCCGTGCCCGCGGCCAGTATAAGAATTCGTCATGTATTGAAAACTTGACACCGTTCGTAACTCCTCCGCGAGCAGATCATCATCCACATCAAACAGATCGCCCGTTTGAAGCAGTTGCGAGAGCTGCCCATTGGTATCTGCCGTCCAGATGCTCAAACTGTTTGTGCCAGTGATGCCGGGACCATCCATAAACGCAGTGAAAACAACTTGTCCAGCTTTATTGCTGATCACACTGGAGAAGTTGCCGAAGACAATGCCAGGATCATGGCCGGGTGCAGCATCACCTTCATGTGCGAGCATCGTTAACGTGCCTGCATTTTCTATCCAAATTGATTGATCGTTGGTTGAATCTATCCCCGCGCCGTCAAGCGTCGCAAAAAAAGTTGTATGCCCAGTATTGCCGAGGTTTATCGCAGAGAATGTTTTGAAAAATGCGTCTGGTCCCGCTCCTGTTGCAACCTCACCTTCTAAGACAACTGAAGACAAGCTGCCGTTGCTATTGGTCCAGATCCCAGTATCGTTGGCTGTATTAATCACCCCGCCCAAACCGAGCCGACCAAAGAAAGACGATTGCCCGGTGTCATTGATCGCAAAAGAACCCAGGCTATCGAACTTCGTGCCAGGTACGGTTCCGGGAGCCGCTTCGCCAGTGCGAATGATTTTAGTCAGTGAATTTGAATCACCGATCCACAGGCCCAATTGATTGTCGCTATTCACACCTGCACCAGATAACGTCCCTCTAAAAGCGACTTGATCTGCATCGTTCATGACCAGTCCACTAAAGTGGCTGAAGTTAACACCAGTGGGTGTGCCGGGAGCTCCGTCACCTTTGCGGGCAACCAGTGAGAGTGAACCGTTGGCATCAGTCCAGACACCACGATCATTGGCGCTGCTGACACCTGTCCCTGTAAGCGTGGCGAAGAATGCAGTATGCCCAGCATTATTCAAGAGTGGTAATCCATCGTTAAAGAAGATGCCGTCAATCAGCGTGCCGCCGGACAGCTCTGGTGCTTGATCACCTTCACGGATAACTTTTGATAATGTGCCAGCGTTGCCGGACCACATGCCCCAATCGTTCACGTCATGGATGCCTGCCCCTTTAAGCCTGCTACGAATTGCAACGTCACCCGTGTCGCTAATATGGCCGTTCAACGTCCAAAACGCATCACCAGGGTTTGCACCTGGCGCATCACTGCCTTCACGCGCCACAAGCTTGAGTGTTCCTGAACCCTCCGAAAACATGGCAATGTCGTTGTTGCTATCCACACCGGGACCGATCAACGAGTCTACAAATGCGACCTGGCCCGATTGATTGATAGTGATCGAAGCAGCAGATCCCCGGTAAGTTACACCGACAGGTAAATCGGCAGCTTGCTCGCCTCTAAGCATGACGGTTCTTGAGAATGCTGCTTCACTGTTCGACGTGGCAATAACTGCACCACTGACTGCCACCACAGCTGCAGTCAGCACTCGACCTCTTTGCTTTAACATCTACACCTCCACAGTTTGAATTGATCATGAATATAAAAAACAACACAGGCACACCGCCAATTCAAACTGCCCAATCAGCAAAGATAAAGGTGTGCCCCAGCTCCCGGACATAACCAGTCCTGACCCCTGCTCAAAAACGTGTTTGGTAGTACTCTATATTGCTAGGTGCACACGCGCCAGATTCTTACCGGCGGCAAGGTATACAAGTAGCAATACAATGCTATTTTATATGAAGAATATGAGCCAGCAAAACAAATTTACACAAATCAGTTCTGGCTTATACCGTGCAGATCAAAATTAACTTGAATATAGGCAAACAAGGTGGAACAGGAAAACTGTTACGGCTAATTTTGCATTTTGTGATCTGATGATGCAAAGCAAGCATTTAATGGCATAGCACTGATGACTCACAGTGCAGGCCAAAGGGTGGGGGCCGCTTGGGTGAGTTGATCAAGCGTGTTGGCCTGCTGAACGGTCAACTCTTCGTCCGCAATCTTCGCCAACATATCCGCTAAGCTCTGCTTCGCGCCGCCTTGATATTGATAGCTACGCAGAATGGGAATGATGTCATCTGGTGCATCGCCGCGATGGATCATGGTTTTGATCTTGGAAAGGTACATACGGTTTACTTCGGCCATGGCGGGTGGCTCCTAACGGATAAGACGGTACAGATCGCATATGGGTAAAAGCAGAAGTGCCACAACACAGGCACAACACGAACAAGAAATTATAGATGGGGAAATCGAATCTTGAAAATAGGACGATTACGCGGTCGGCGCCTCAGCAGCCTGGGTAATGGCAACGAGCTGATCCAGCGCCTTCTGGGCGGCACCAGAATCAATCGCGGTCGCAGCAAGTTCGATACCTTCCGGAATATCGTGGACAACGGAGCCGATGCGGAGAGCGGCAGCAGCGTTGAGGATCACAATGTCACGAGCGGGACCGTGTGCGCCAGAAAGCACCTCGCGGATGATCGCGGCAGACTCTTCTGGCGAATTCACCTCTACGGATTCAGGTACAGCAAAAGGGAGGCCCAGCGTTGCTGGGTCGATCTGATGCGTCTTGATCATGCCGTTATGAAGTTCGGCAGCTTGTGTGGGACCGAACGTCGTCAGTTCGCCAAGACGCTTACCATCGGGTAGTTCTGCGTTCACGATCATGGCATGTTCCGCACCGAGGTTCGCAAGCACCTGCGCGATGGTTTGGAGCAGTTCGGGTCGAGGCACGCCGACAAGTTGCCGGGTGACATGGGCAGGATTGGTGAGCGGGCCGATGAGGTTGAGCAGGGTGCGGAAGCCGAGCGCGGTGCGAACTGGCATGGCGTGTCGCATGGCGGCATGGTGCGCCGGAGCAAAGCAGAAGCCGATGCCGGCTTGATCGAGACATTGCGTGATCGTGGCGGGCGGTACATCAAGCTTGACACCGAGACATTCGAGGACTTGGGAAGAGCCGGTGCGAGAGGAAATGGCGCGGTTACCGTGCTTAGCCACACAGAGATTATGCGGGCGGCCTGCCCCGGCGGCGACGATCGCGGCAGTGGTGGAGATGTTGAAGAAGGTGGAGTGCGTGCCACCCATGCCGCAGGTATCAATGGCAGTGAGTCCCTCTGGTACATCGACTGGAAGGACGCGAGACCGCATGGCAAGTACCGCACCAGTGATTTCGTCGGCGGTGGGTTTGCGGAGTGTGATCATGGCGAGAAAAGCGCCGGTCTGAACGGGGTCAGCCTCACCGGACATGATGTGATCCATCGCGGATTGCGTCTGGGAAGTCGAGAGGGTTTGGCCATCGGCGAGGCTGGCGAGGAGTTCTTTCATGTGAAACAGATTCCGGACCTAGGTAATGTTTGCATCAATGTCGTTGCGCGCGGCACAACCAAACGGTTTGATAGATATAGCTATTGTAGGAAATTCAGGTGGAAGCGAACAGAAAATTGATATGAACGTGGGTGTGGTATGAGCGATAGGTGAGATTTATTTAGATCTAGACTAGAAGAGTGCACTCATGGCCCAAAGGACGAGGCCGGAGATAATCATGAAGACGGTGATCTGAATCGTGAGCCACGTTGCAGCCCGGGGAAGGTGCTTGAGATTATCAAGCTTGAGGGTTTTATAGACCACAGCAATAACGACGGCGACGGGGAAGAAGAGCAGAATCCAGTAGCCATCAATGGGGATCGGATCGAGGAATGGCCGCCAGGCGAGCGTGGAAAGCGATTGTGTGAATGCGGTGAGCATAGCTTATTCCGTTTAATAAGATCCGGTAGCGACAATAATGAAATCAGGCAGATGATGGTGGCGCAAGGCGGGCCTGTTCGTGCGGTTCACGATAGAGAACATCGATAATTGCGAGTACGTTCAGCAAACCGGCAAGAGTAGTGAGGAAGAGCGCTTGTGTTTCTGGAAAGCCGTAGGCGGGCTGAAAGATATTCTGCGGACCAGGAAGAATGTCTGGCGGCGAACTAACTAAAAATTCTTGGATTTGCCAGATGATGATAGAAGGTGAAAGCAAAATTTGTCCGAAGAACCAAGGGGAATAAAGCTCTCGGTTGAAGATGGAAACACCGCCGACGAGCAGACCGAGCAACCAGATGAAAAGGATGCTAATAAGCAGAATCAGCCCGCGTTTTTTTTCACCAATGAGGATGTGCCCGAGGCCGGGGAGGATCCATGTGGCTATGGCGGGAACAACGTGCCATCTGCCAGGTCCGGAGTTGTGTTTGTTTTGCGAAATTGGCATTGATTGATCCGGTGTGGATTCCCTATATTGTTGTGTAATCGAGGCGCATCTGAAAGTTGTACACAGGAGCGTTTTACGATTGACAATTTGGGTCAGAGAGATAGTGTAACCGCCAGAAGGGCCCGGGCCAATTGAATGTGGGTTCGGCCAGTGAATTCTTTAAGAACAACATTTTCGTGGAGATGGACTGTTATGGTTGGGCTCATCGAAACCAAGGTAGCTTTTAGAACATTCGACTTCCCGTGCGAAACAGAAGAGTCACAAGAATCGTCACAGACGGTATATCCGGACCGCTTGACCGAACTTGCTTTCGTCGATGACGAAGGTGAGTTTGATGAGGACGCTTTTTATGACGATGAAGATGATGACGAGGATGCGTTATACGAAGACGACGATGATGACGACGGCTTCGGTAAGGATGATGATGACGAGGATGATGACGCATTCTTCGACGACGATGATGACGAAGACGATGATGTCTTCGACGATGAGGATGAAGATTTTTAAAGCGGATTGATCGTGCGGCCAGCCTGCGATTACCCGCGGGAGAAAGAGCAACATGCACGATTCAGACAGCAAACAAGAGAAGTCGGACTATCTGCGCGATGGTGTGGACCGCCGCAAGAACGTGGTCGACACCCGCGATCCCGGCACAGGCCTTGAACGACGACGCGGCCCCGGACGACGACGTAGCGACTTCATGAAATCCGCTGAAGAAGGTGAAATGAGCGGCGAGCAATTCCTGTTCATCAAAGCGATTGATGCTTATAAGCGTGTGAACAATCGCCCCTACCCAACATGGACCGAGGTGTTGGAGGTTATTCGTAAGCTCGGCTACCGCAAAACGGCTGGTATGGAATTAGATATCGCTGGTGCTGAAGACTGGACCGAAGCTGCTGATGCACCATCATTTATTAAATCCGAAGATACGCTGGACAGCGAAGCTGCATAAAACAAAACGCCTTCAAAACAAGCTAGATACCATTGCAACCCGTGGCAGATGCCTCGGGTTGTTTTTATATCGTGCTGTTCAAAAATATCCCTAATCATTGATTAGACTAAGGACTCTCCGGCAAACGATGATGTTGCAGAAACTCAGGCGAGCCATCAGCAAGCGGATGCTTCTCAATGTCTTCGACAGGGAGCATCTCGATTTCTTCTATCGTGGTTTCTGCAGCTTTGATGGCTGCGGCGACGACCACGCCGGTAATGACCAGCCCCAACAAACCAATGAATATGGATATCACTTTCGCACGGTGAGTATGGGGAGTAATGTCGCCGTAGCCGATAGTAAGCGCGGTAATGAAGGCGAGATAGATCGATTTCCAGATGGGTTTATTGTCGGCTCGTGCGAGAAGCATACCGCCCATGAAAACCATGGCAACAACGATGATGACAAGCCAGTAGAGATGGCCAAAGATGATCCCCATGTTTTTGAGGAAAAGCCAAACCGCGTGGATGTCGTCGGTAATACTCATGAACTAGTCCGATGGCCAATAAGCTCTCGTACGTATGCTCATGTTTTATCGACGTGATCAGCGCGTGCTTACAGGAAGGATAAACACGGGGTTATCGAGAAGATTATTTGAAGTCAGATCTAAATGGGTGGTTAGAGATACTGCTGTTTATACCAATCCCAAAGTTGCTCAAGGCCTTGCTGAACTGGCGTCTGCGGGTTGTAACCAAGCAGCGATTTCGCCTTATCAATGTTGGCAAATGTAATATGCGGCTCGGACGGCGGCGCGGGAGGTGTTTCAAGAATGGCTTTCTTGCCGGTGAGCTGTTCAAGACTTGCCACAAAGTCCGACATCAATACAGGCTCACCGCGACCGATGTTAATCACCTCATAACCCAACGGCTTGTGCATCGCCAGCGCGACACCTTGAGCAATGTCTTCGACATAAGTCCAGTCACGTTTCATGTCGCCAGCATTAAAGAGCGTAATTGTCTCGCCCTTCACCAAACGGTCGGTGATCATGAATGGCATCATATCGGGACGTGCACGACGACCATACACTGAGAAAAAGCGTAGCGATGTAAAATTGAGTTCGTGCAGATTGTGATAGGTGTAGCCCATCATCTCGATGGCTTTTTTGGAAGCTGGATAGGCTGAAAGCGGCGCGTTGCACGCATCGGTTTCGATAAATGGAAGCGTCTTGGTATGACCATAGATCGAAGACGTAGAAGCAAAAACGAAGTTGGGTGTTTCAGTAAGACGAGCGGCTTCAAGGAGGTTGACAGAGCCAACGATGTTAACGTCGGTATAAAGCGGCGCTCGGCCGATGGAATAGCGTACGTTCGCCATGGCCGCGAGATGTGCCACCGCATGCGGCTTGTGTGCTTTGAAGATATCCATCATGCGATCGCCATCACGGATGTCATCTTCGCAGAGTGTAAAGTTGGTGTGATCTTGAAAACCTAGAATGTTGGCGCGTTTCTGATCGACATTGTAATAGTCGTTGAAGTTGTCGATGCCAACGACTTTGTGATTCTGCGCGAGCAATATCTCTGCGAGGTGCGAACCGACGAGGCCAGCAACGCCGGTGATGATAAAGGTTTTGCTTGTGTTGTCAGGCATGATTAAATCTGCTTTACCCTGGTGTGTCGGAAGGGGCGAGCCAGAACTATATCATACACCGCAGCAGGTGTGCTGTATGGCATGCTGGAAGATTCTGCGGAAAACGGGCGGCTTATTTGACAGGATTTTTGAACGGGTTGTCACGACGGGCTGCTTCACGGGATCGGCCGTGGATACCGTTCATTGACGAACGCATATCGGTGATGAGCGTATTGATTCGTGGGTCATCGGGGAAACGGTCTTCAAGCGTGGCAAGATGCTCTTCGGTCCGGCCAACAGCAGCGCCCTCTTCAAGACGCAAGAATAACATCCGGCAAGCAAGCTTGAGCGGCTCAATATCTTCATCAGAAAGTTGGTGACGTTTAAGCAGCACCGAATTGACCTTGCGGACGCGGGCGGGATTGCCTTCGATGAGCATGAATGGCGGAACATCCGCGACGATGCGCGACATGCCACCGACATATGAGAACTGGCCGATCTTGACGAAGTGGTGGATCGCTGCCGCACCGCCGATAGCTGCGTTGGATTCGATCTTCACATGTCCAGCCATGAGGACGGCGTTTGCAATCACGACATGATCACCAATGACGCAGTCATGACCGACATGCACACCCACCATGATGAGGTTGTTCGACCCGATGCGTGTGACAGCTTTATCGTTGGCGGTGCCGATGTGGATGGTGACGTTTTCGCGGATCTGGTTGTTGTCGCCGATAATGACTTCGGAGTCTTCACCTTTGTATTTGAGGTCTTGTGGAGAGCCGCCGATGGTGGTGAACGGCCAGATGGTGTTGTTTTCGCCGAGCGTGACACGGTTATGGATAGCGACGTGATTGAGGAGTTTGGTGCCGGCACCGATTTTGGCTTTGCTATTCACAAAACAAAACGGCCCGACTTCAACGTCATCGGCTAGGATCGCGCCGTCTTCAACTATGCTGGTGGGGTGGATATTTGCCATCGTATGATGCGGTCTATTAAACGAACACCGTGAGCTTGTCCGTGTAGACATCAATTCCTGTTTACTCCTGGTCGTCGTCGACCAGCATAAATTTAACTTCGGCTTCGGCGGCGAGTTCTTCTGCAACATAAGCGCGACAACGCATATGTGCGACTCGAGCACGGATTTTCACGGCCTCGGCTTCCAGCAAAAGCTGATCGCCGGGGGTAACGGGTTTTCGGATCTTGACACGATCAAGCGAAAGCAACACGGCAAGCTTCCCGGCGTGTTCGAGTGACTGACCAATGAGTACGCCTGATAACTGCGCGAGCGCTTCAACGATCAGTACACCCGGCATCATGGGCGTACCGGGGAAATGTCCCTGAAAAAATGGTTCGTTTGCGGTAACATTTTTGATACCGATCACACGGCGATCACCATCAATCTCAAGCACGCGGTCCACCAACAACATCGGATAGCGGTGCGGCAGAATACGATTGATCTGACGTGCATCAAAGGCGACAGCCTTGCGAGAGAGCTGCAAGAACTCATCCGCCCGGTACTGCTCAATCAGACGCTTGGCCATGAGCTGATTTAGTGCATGGCCAGACTTATGGGCGACAATGCGTCCTTCGATGCGCGTACCGACAAGGAAGAGGTCGCCGATGAGATCGAGCATCTTGTGACGAACGGGTTCGTTGGGGAATCGGAAATTGTTGTTTCCGATCGGGCCGTTGTCATCAATCACCAACACTTCATCTTCAGAAAGATGCGAGCCGATACCTTGAGCACGCATCGCTTCGGCTTCATGCTTCAAGATAAAGGTGCGAGCGGGCGCGATTTCTTTTTCGTAGCTGTCGTCGCCAAGATTAAAGGTCGAAACCTGCGATCCGATAGCAGGGACATTGCTGTAATCGACTTGATAGGTGTAGGTGGATTCGCCGTTCTCAGCGGGAACTGCGGCAACCATCGCATCATCCTGCCGAACGACAATCGGTTCGTGCACCTTCAGCACCTTGCGGGATGCTTCCTGTTGCACAATCCCTGCATCATGGAGGCGTTCGAGAAACGGCAGAGCCGACCCGTCCATGGCTGGCAACTCAGTCGCGTTGATCTCAATGATGAGATTATCAATGTTGGAAGCAGCCACGGCAGAGAGGCAATGTTCACATGTTTCGATCGTGGCAGAGCCGGCCTTGAGTGCGGTGCGGCGAGGACGCTTGATGACATTTGAAACGAGTGCGGGGATCTGGGTGCCACCGAGGTCTGTACGTACAAAAACCACGCCGTGGTTTTCAGGGGCAGGCTTGAAGGTGACAGAGACGGGTGTTCCGCCGAAAAGGCCGATGCCGTTGAAGGAGATGTTTTTTGCAATCGTCTGTTGGACGTTCACCATAACGTACTCTTGATCCGCGAAAAGGTCTCACACGGCACAAAATGTGCTTGGCCTGAGATTTTAGCGTCTAGCGGGACGGTTTCACACCCGGGGTGAAGCCTGACAAGTACCGCTGGCGCGGGGACTATTATAACTAAAAATACCGTTATGACTTCAGGAATCGCTTGACCTGCTTGTAGAGGTCAGGGAGCTTGCGGATCATGGCATATTCTCGGACGGCCTGCCCATACTCGCGAGCGGGGGAACCAGCCCATGTCTGCCCGGCAGGAACATCGGACATCACTTGGGATGCACCAGCAAGTATCGCGCCGTCGTTGATAGTAATGTGATCTTTGAGAGCACACATGCCGCCCATGGTGACGCCGTTGCCGATGATGACCGAACCTGCAATACCGCAAGAACCGGAGATGGCGCACATGTTACCGATACGAACGTTGTGGCCGATCTGACAGAGATTGTCGATCTTGGTGCCATTACCAACGACGGTGGAGGAGAACTTGGCACGGTCGATGGCAGTACCAGCCCCGATTTCGCAATCGTCACCGATGACGACATTGCCGATTTGGGGAATTTTCTCAAGATAAACGCCGTTTTTGTTTTGGTTGGGGCGATAGCCGAAGCCATCAGCACCGAGGGTGACGTTGGAGTGGATCTCAGTGCGGTTACCGACAATGCAGCGTTCACGAACAACCGCGCCGGGCCAAATAACACAATCTGATCCAATGGTGGCGTGGTCCAAAAGCGTGACGTTGGCGTGAAGAATCGTATTGCTACCAAGGACAACATTAGGTCCAACGAAACAACCTGCTCCGACGGCAACGTTCTCGCCAAGCGTGGCTGAAGAATCTACGATGGCGGAAGGATGGACGCCGGGATTGGCCTGTACCGGTTCTGGGGCAAAAACCGACAGAACACGTCCCATTGCCAGATCTGCATTGGGCACGAAGATCAGCGCGCGGTTGCCGCCAGGCTCAAGCTCAATATCTTCATTCACTAGCGCGGCGGACGCTTTGCTCTCAGGCCACTTCTCGGCAAAGTCGGCGTGGCCTACGAATGTAAGTTGCCCATTATCAGCAAGTTCCAATTCTTCGAGGGAATGGATTTCAAGGTCGGGGCTGCCAACAATTTTGCCCTGAACCAAGTCGGCGATCTGTTGAATGGTCTGTGTCACGGGGACGTGATCCTGTTTTGTTTTCATAAATTCGCGCAGGCAAACCCTTGCTACGCTACGAGGAGTCTACACACCTTAGCTATGCCCCGCGACTTGTCCACTTCACCCCTTCCCTCCCCTGTTCGTATCATCCAACTTTAAGTCGCCCAGACCCGGACGTGCATAAAGAAAAACCCATGACCGGCGGCCATAGGTTTAGATAGGTCTATGTGTTGAACACGGCTCATTTAGGGGATTTAGCGGGCGTTGTCGTATTGGTTGTTCATGCGTTGGATAACTTGATTGGTGAGGTCGATCGTTGGGGAGTTGTAGAGCACTTTGCGAGAAAAGATCTGCAGGCGGAGTTGCTGGATGTCTGCGGTGTTCATGCGGTCGATGGTTTCTTTGTAGAGAACCAACTCGTATCCACCTTCGGTCGCAACAAGATCAATCGCCTTGAGCATCTTGCGGTAAAGCTGTTCGATGTTCAGAGCAGCATCTGAAGCCTGCTTTTGCTGCATAAACTTACCCCAAGCTTGGTACTGGATGGCTTTCATTTGAAGCTCATCTTGTTTCTGGTCGGTACCGGCTTGGCCTTCCAGCATCTTCAATTCTTCTTGAAGTGCTTGGATTTCTTCCTGACGCAGCTTGGCTTCCTGTTGAAGTGCTTCGCGGCTGGTTTTGTCTTCAGCATCTAAGGAGACGCGCTCTTTAAGGCCGTCAAAAACTTTTTGGATATCAACCACCGCAACTGCAGTCGGCTCGGCAAACATGTTGGTCGCTTGTACGCCAGCAAAGGCGATCAGAAGCAGTGCAAGTGCAGCGGTCAGGATGGTGATATTGCGGAATTTCATCTGTATCTCCGGGTTCTTTATGGTTAAAGAATCATGGTTGGTGGATGCCGGTACGATAAAGCTCTGTTCAGAGCTAATGCTTTCCATCGGTCAGCGGCGGCATTGTACATCATGATTTTGATGTGATGGCGAGCAAAAGTGGTTTTACAAAAAACCCATCTACAAGGCTTATTGCAGCGGAATTGCGATGTCGAACGCGATAAGCTGCGTCTGATCGCCATCCTGCTTCACAAGCGGGATGCCAAAGTCCACCGCAAAAGGTGCTTGCGACAGGAACGGCACTTGGAAACGGACACCTGCACCGACTGCCACACGCCATTGATCTAGCCCCGCAGTTTCCTGCACAGTCCCTTGGTCGGTGAAGACGACGCCCCGGAGGTAGCGATCCCAGATGGGGACTTCGTATTGAAGTGAGACAAGCCACATGAAGTTGCCGCCAACAGGGTCTTCGCCAGGCTCCCCGGTAGTAGAATTATCTGGTACACCGCGTGGGCCAACACCACGGAATTCAAACCCGCGGAAGGATCTGAAGCCACCGGCATAGAAACGTTCAAACGTCGGTGCACTACCAAAGATATTCCCGATGTCGGTTCGCAAACTGACGACTGTTTTGCGGCCGAGGAAATCTTCATCGACGGTCCAAAAGGCGTTGTACTTGGCGCGGATGCGTGTGAATTCAAAATCACCGAGGATGCCGAACTGTTCGACAGTGAGATCAAAGTTTGTACCACGTGTTGGGAAGATAATGGAGTTGGTCGTGCGGCGTTGGAGACGGACGCCGATGGAATCGATGAGATTTGAGCCTTCGACATCAAACACATCAACCGGCGCATTAACATCGACGCCGGTAATTTCAACATCTTCCGCCCGGAGGATCGCTTGTGCGGACCAGACATCACCGAAGCGTTGCCCGATGCCGATGTTGCCGCCCGCACGTGCTTCATCCCAATCTTCACGAACACGTGAGAAGTAGAACGCGGTTGAGTCGAAGAAGTAATCTGTCTCAAAAAAGTATGGCTCGCGGAACGATGCGGCGTAGCGCTGCGTTTCGTTACCGGGTTGTAGGTCGATTGAGAAATACTGGCCGGCACCTTTGAAGGCACGTCCTGAGAAAAATTCACCAAGCGAATCGGGTGTATCAGTGATATCGAAATTGCGTTGGATGAGGTTGACCGAACCGATGACACCAGAGTCGGATGTGACACCTGCACCAAAGCCGAGAGAACCCGTGTCGCCTTCTTTCACTTCAACAAGCACATCGCGAATGGTTTCCTGACGGTCGCCAAGAATCGTAACAGTGCCATCAGAGAAAAGAGGTGAGGCGCGGAGACGTTTTTGTGTTTCATCGAAACCGGTACGGTCAAATGGGTAGCCGGGCTTCATGCCATAAACTTGACGGAGAACGACCTTGGATTTGGTGGTGTCATTGCCGGTGACAATGACTTTGCCGACGGTGTAGGCTTGTCCTTCAAGGATGCCAATACTGACATCGACACGTGGCTGGTCTTCGTGGAAAATCGGCTGGACACTAACTTGTGTTTCTAGGTAGCCGAGCTTGCCGTACATATTACGTAGGACTTCGGCTGAATCTTTATTTCGTTTTTGCGTATAGATGTCGCCAGGAACAAGCTCGATGTTTTCTAGGATTTGCTGCTTGGTGAAGAGGTCCACACCTTCAACGTTGATCTCGGAGACAAGGTATTGCGGGCCTTCTTTAATAATGAAGACGACGACAGCATCACGTTCATCGGGAGAAAGACTGATGCGTGGTGCGGCGTCGGCATCGAGGTAGCCGTTGTCACGATAAAAGTCGCGGATGGCGGCAGCATCAATCTGAAGTTGTTGGCGATTGAGTTCGCCTTTGCGAAAGATGGGGAAGTAAATCTTGGATTTGATCTCGTTGCGGAGTTGCTTGTCGGGGAAGATAGTGTTGCCTTCAAAGCGGAAACCGCGGATGCGGACGTGTGGCCCTTCGCGAACTTGATAGATGAGAATGCCAGAGTCAGCGAGCAGTTCACGGTCGATACTGACTTGAGCCACGAAGTAGCCAGCCGCCTCATAAGCGTCCATGATCTGGCGCTGGCCGCGCTCGATGAGATATTCATCCGCAGGGTCGCCAGCACGAAGACGGACGAGATTAAGCAGCTCACCGTCCGAGAGCGCTTTGTTGCCGACGATTTGCACGTCTGCAAGGAGTGGCTGCTCGGTGACGTTGAAGATCAGATTAACCGAACCATCATCATTAGGCTTCACATCAGCAGCAACATAAGAAAAGCGGCCGAGGTTGTTGATCCGGCGGATATCCGCAGTCACGGTCCGAGAGTTGTAAGGACGACCAACCGCTGAGCGAACCTGATTTAAGACCAATTGCTCCGGCACCATCCGCAGCCCAGAAACACTGATGTCCGCAATCGGACGGTGCTCTGGCTCAATCCCTTGGGCTGCAACTGTGCTGCCAGCCAAGAGCATCAAAGCCTGGAAAACAATGATCATAAAAACAGATGGTAAATGCCTGGAATTCGTCAACCGTGATCTCTCCGCAAGAAGCGTGATGATGCCGCAGTGTACCTTAATTAACCTCCTTTCGCCCCTCAACCTTACACCGTCCACCACATCATTTTTTCCTTGCCGCCGACTTGTATGCCATGCATGTCGAACCCGCTCACCTTGTTCCATTCGTATCTGTCCATACTATGAATCGCTAACCTCTGACACGCTCAGTGGGTTTTGCTTTGGAGTTCCCTTCAAACAACCGATGCTGCCGACCTGCCTCACGGACAATTTGCAGACGCTCACCGCCATTTGCTGCCAGTAGGCGTCTGTGCGACATTCGTCCTGCAAACCTGCTAGCCGTGATGAACCATGATCGCGCCAAACAATCTCCCATAAAACGGAACCTTCGTCCCAACAAACGGAATTACTGTCCTGATAAAGGCTTATCACCCCGAGATAAACTTGCTGCTATTCCGGCCAAACCCTAAACTTTAAATAGTTCAGCACCGTATGAATCTCGAATCAACGGGCACCCGAAACTTCGGGAACCTGAAACGCGGAGAAACGCTTCAGGACACGACATACCAACCAGTCGCATGGTGTGGCACCTAGTCAAACCACACAACGCCTGTGTTACACACTGGACCATCTTGACGATGACAAAAACAAAGCAAGCAACCAGCGCAAGCGAGGCCACGGATATGAGCTCAGCTGCACAGGACAATGTGATGCCTACCAAAACCGAAGAACTTTCCGGCGAGGCCCTTCTCGGCATGCTCCGGGACATGATGCTGATCCGCAGATTTGAAGAGCGGACCATGCAGTCCTACATGCAGCAGAAGATCGGTGGGTTCTGTCACATCTATATTGGGCAAGAAGCCGTCGCCGTCGGATCGATCTCTGCCACCAATGGCAAGGACCCGATCATCGGCGCCTACCGGGACCACGGTCTCGCCCTCGCACGTGGCATGGACCCCAAATATGCCATGGCTGAAATGTTCGGCAAAGTCACAGGATGTGCCAAGGGCAAAGGCGGCTCGATGCACTTCTTCGACAAAGAACACAACATGTTCGGCGGACACGCCATTGTCGGCGGACAATGTCCGCTCGGTACCGGCCTCGCCTTCGCATCACAATATCGCGGCGAAGAAGACGTCACCCTCTGCTACCTCGGTGACGGTGCACTCAACCAGGGCGCGTTCCACGAATCCATGAACTTGGCCGCCATCTGGAACCTGCCGATCATCTTCGTCCTCGAAAACAACAACTACTCCATGGGCACCGCAATCGGTCGTGGCACAGCTATGGCTGAAGAACTCGGCGCGAAGGCCGAAGCCTACGGCATGCGATACGCTGAATGTGATGGACTTGATGTCTTGGATGTGTATCACACCTTCAAGCGTGAAATCGCCCGTACTCGTGGTGCCAAAAATCCGCAATGGGAACGCGGCACCGTTCCGACCTACAAGCGCGAAGGCAACGCCGTCGGCCCATGCTTCATCAACGTCAAAACCTACCGATACAAAGGCCACTCCATGAGTGACCCCCAAAAGTATCGTGCCAAGGAAGAAGTCGAAGCCAAACAGGAACAGGACTGCATTAACCGCCTGGTCACACACCTGATCGAAAACGATCTCGCCACGCAAGATCAGATTAACGAACTGGACCGCCAAGCCAAACAGATCGCACAGGAATCGGTCAAGTATGCAACCGAATCACCTGACTTGCCAATCGAAGAACTTTTCACCGACATTTATGTCAACACGTTTGGCCCGTTCAAAAAAGGCAGCCTGCCATTGATGCTACAAGACGGTGAAGGCGACGCAGAATAATCAATCCTCATCCGAGCACGGCAGTTACTCCCAAACAGAACACAAATGTCCAGTCTAATACTTGATTAGACCGACTGAATAAAACGGATACAGCAACATGAGAAATGTGCAATACCGCGATGCCCTCCGTGAAGCAATGGAAGAAGAAATGCGCACAGACGATCGCATCTTCCTGATGGGTGAGGAAGTCGCTGAATACAATGGTGCGTATAAAGTTTCCCAAGGCATGGTTGAGGAGTTTGGTGCTCGCCGCGTGGTGGACTCGCCGATCTCTGAGACAGGCTTTGCAGGACTCGGCGTTGGTGCAGCCATGTACGGCCTTCGCCCGATCATCGAATTCATGTCCTGGTCATTCTGCCTTGTGGCTGCCGACCAGATCATCAACAACGCACCGAAGATGCTCTACATGTCCGGCGGACAATTCGGTTGCCCCGCTGTCTTCCGTGGCAACAACGGCGCAGGCGGACAGCTCGGTTCCACCCACTCATGGTGTGTCGAATCCATGTTCTCCTCCGTCCCCGGCCTCAAACTCGCCGTTCCCTCAACACCACGTGATGCAAAAGGTATGCTCAAAGCTGCCATCCGCGATGAAGACCCTGTGTTCTATCTTGAGTCCGAACGCATGCTCGGCATGGGCGCACGCGGCGACAAAGACTACTCCCGCTATTTGGCAAACGGTAAATGGGCTCCGCCAACCTATGAAGAAGATGACAACTTCGTGATCGAGTTCGGTAAAGCCGACATCAAAAAGCCCGGTAACGATTGCACGATCGTCGCTGCTGGCCGACCAGTTCACTTCGCACTTGAAGCTGCTGAGCAACTCGAAAAAGAAGGCATCGATGTCGAAGTCATCGACGTCCGCACCTATCGTCCGCTCGATATCGAAACCATCGCAAATTCGGTTCGCAAGACCAATTACTGCGTCGTAGTCGATCAGTCCTGGCCGTTCGCGAGTGTTGCTTCGGAAGTCGCTTCACAGGTTTACGAGAACTGCTTTGATGATCTAGACAATACCGTTCTCCGCGTGAATAACGATGATGTCCCCGCCCCATACAATCGCGCGATGGAACAAGAGATGCTCCCCAATGCTCGCAAGATCATCGAAGCTGTCCGCACTACCACCTACAACGCATAACCCCCCACAACCCAAAGACACATAAACAAAAACTGCGACCACCTCGGCCGCAGTTTTTTTACATCTATCTAACATGAACATGCGATTAGACCATCTCCCTCCACACCTATTCCATATCCTTACCCAAAACATCTCCATCCAGCATGACATCATCCTCATCAAACCAATCTTCATCACTCAAAAACAGATCCTCATCAGCCGACTGGTAAGGCTCCATCTCAATCAACGCATCACCCGTCACCGGCGAAACATAGTTCAAATACTGAACCTGCTCATACCGCAGATCATCCCGCTTCTCTTCTTCCACTTCAGGGTACAAGGCCAGCAAAACCCCCTCTTGCTCCGCCCCACTAACCCGCGGTAAATCAACACCAATCGACAAATCAGAAAAACCGTCACTTCCACCAATCCCCTCACCCTTCGCCGCAGGCATCCCTTCATTATCTACCATATCACGCCCCGGATGATACACCACATAACCCGCTCCATGCGTCACCAAACCATACGCCTGCGCCTCACCCAACACCCCCGAAACACTGTAATACTGATCCACAGGCAACGCCGCCATATACCTCGGCACAAGCACATCAAGCCCTTCCGGCAGCTCACCCTTCGCCAGCCGATATCGCTCTACCGCAATCGCAAGCCGCGTCATGACACTAAGCCGATGATACTGAACATTCGTTCTTGCACATGCTGTGATCGCCGGCAAGAAAATCCTCGCATACATCGACAACAACCCATACTGCTCCGCCTCATCATCATAAGGCTGCATATCCCAATTCCCGCGCTGAATATCCTCCAGCATGCGACCATAATAATCCGCAACCAACATCTGATCTCGCGTCAACAATCCCGCATACTTTTGAAGACGCGCGATAAACGCCGGTGCTTCTGAAGTTAGTAGCTCCTTTATCCTTGCAGGATCTCGTTTCATCCACTCAATCTCATACTGTGTCCAAACAAGCTCGCCCTCAAAGCTCATCGTAACAGCCACCCCAATATCAAACGGCTCAACCAACGCATACAACACCGCAAGCTGCCCATCATCATAAACATGCAAATTCAAAGCGCGCTCAATTTCAACCTGCAATAACCGGTGTATCGACACACGCACAAGCTGCGTAATCAATACCGGCTCATCCTTGATCGACTCTGCCAACTGACGCATCGCCACAAGCGCCCGGATCCCATCCGCAGGCTGCCCCCGATGGATCGCCTCCCAATGATAAAGCTGCAACACACGAGCCGCATTGCGCAGCTCCGCCAAATGCGGTAGTTCCGTCATGATCCCCTCGGAAAAATCAATCGGATACCGCGCCTCCCAATCAGGCAGATCAAGCAATGTCTCAATATCCTCACGGTGCTCATCCAAAAGCCGCCCCATCGCATCAAGCAACAACCCCGGCGGCGTCTGGTGATTCCGATACCAATCAATTGGAGCAGCCGTCAACACAGGCACCGCCCCCTTCATCGACTCTACATCATCCGGCATGTCATCAGCATGTTTCCCGTATCTCTCCTTGATTTCCTTCGACGCATCATGCAAACGCCCTAACACCGGCTCCAAATAATCCGCCAGGTTCTCCTCATCAAAATCAGCATATCGCTGCTCCAACTCATCTATACCCACAGGATGTCCCGCCGCCCGCAATTCCACCAACTGTTGGTCCAATTGATGATTCAGATACACATGCCAACCCACAAATGCAATCACCACAAGCAAGACCAACCCACCCATGACAAAAAAAAACCGCCGCCAAAATCGCACTACACGTGATTTGGCCTCCGCCTTATGCTGCTCAAAATAGTCTGACGCTTTCACACCCCGCGCCTCATCAACTGTCTCAACCTGTTTATCACCCATCAACATTACTCCCGAAATATGGCTCTCTTTGCTACTCGAACGGATCACCGTTCGACTCATACTATAAACCAACCCGTAATAAGCCGCGCCATCTTTTCTATCAATTCATTCGCCTCTGCGATTTCTACCCACAACAAACCCACACCTGAATCGTGCACATCAAAAAAACCCGATCAGATTGACCGGGCACCAACGCAGGCCCACAAGGGACCTGTCATCTTCTGCTTGAAAACTTACCCCCGCTTCAAAATCCGTGTGATCCGATCCACCAATTCTTTAGGTGTCACGGCAGTAGCTTCACTGGGTAACAACATGGCTTCGCCGGTTTCGATTTGCTTCTTCATCCGCTTCGCCGCCGTAATAATCGTTGAGTGCGTCTTGCGACCCATCTGCCCTGCAATCTCCGGATAGCTCATCGATGTTAGTTCATAAGCAAGATAAATCGTGATCGACCTTGCAAGCACCACGTGTTTGTTACGAGATGAACCCAGAATCTGCCCGCAATCAATCTGCAATTCTTCCGACACCGTCTTGGCAATCTCATCAAAACGAATTGGCTTCTTCCTCGTTCGCGGCGCATCGTGTTGGAAAAGTCGATCAACAAGCGTGTGACCAATTGGCTCGGTAATCCCGCCCAAACGTGAGCTTGATCCTGAGCCGGTCAAACTTGCCAGCGCGTGGAGTTTGGTTAGCACACCTTCAATCTCTCGCACGGACCCATCACAATGCTGCGCGATCGCATTGGCGGCTGACGGTTGCAGCACCATGTTGCGGCGTTCAGCAAGCACACGAACCAATCGCTCCCGCGTCTCTGTATCCGGCTCATGAATCTGCACCACCATCCCACGCACACATCGCGACACCAATGCTTCTGAAAACTGTTTGATCAGTTTCGGATGCGAATCACTGGCCAACACCACACGCGCCCCGCCAAGTTCAATGTGATCGAAGCAATGGAGAAACTCCTGCTGCGTAGCTTGCTTGTTCGCGATGAAGTGAATGTCGTCAATGGCGAGAAGATCAAGTTTGCGGACACGATTGCGGAAAGCATCGAGCTTGTTGGTGCGGACAGCAGCGATGTAGTCGTTGGTGAATTGCTCGCCGGTGACATAGAGAACCTTCGCACCGGGCTCACGCGAAAGATGACGCTGGCAAATACCCTGCAGAAGATGCGTCTTACCGAGACCGCATCCGCCGTGGATGAAAAGCGGATGACCAGCGGTAGCAGCATCATCGTCAGCAACACGCGAGGCAGCCGCGAAGGCAAGTTCATTGCTTGGCCCAACGACGAAATCTTCAAGACGATGACGCATCTTTCGACCAGCACTACCTCTTGGTACAGGGCGACTCATGACAACTGGTTGCAGGTGACTGAGCGGTGCGTTCTGAGGACGGCGGACGGCAGGTTCATGGGGTTTTACGGTACTGTCATCGGAGGCAAGCACACTCAAGTGACGTGGTACAGGAGCTGCAGCGGGATTGATACTCGACGAACTACTAACAGCCGCTACTGAGTCACCAAAACGTGGGGCCGGAGCAGCATGAGCATGATCGTTGCTAGGTAAATCTGCAACGGGGGGTGTGGCCGCACCGAAATCCTGCGGACTGACTTGGACAGACAATTGAACGCTGCAGCCAGCTTCAGAGTCGGCAGCACTTTGAAGATCACCTTGGAAGTGTTTGCCGATCCAATCAGCAACAAAACGGTTCGGAACTGATACGGTGAGCGCGTTCTGATCCGCTTTGAAATCAAAACGAGCAGACTGATCGAACCACATGGCGAATTTGCGCTGACCAACGGCTCCCGCTAACCGTTCTGCGATACGCGCAGTGATAGATTGTGTAGATGAGGTTATACTCACCGAAACACCCCTTTGGTGTGATCGCATGCCAACAGGATATGCTGCCGGAGCCGTGTTAACGCTGGTCTTTGCCCGCGCGTTTTTTAAATTGAAAGTGGTTCCATCCGACGACCGCCTGATCGATTCGCCTTGGGTAGTGCGACTTGCGTGGCAAACACAGATTCAACGGTTTGCAACAGACGCCAAGAAAGGCGTGCACCACCGCTCACATGGGCGAAGCGGAATCATCCTCCTGATGACTATGAACGAGAATAGTTTGTTGTGCTGATTGCATCAACCGTCATAAATGACGGATCACCCTCTTGATTTTTTCAGTTCACCATTTCACAACCACTTAGAGACGTTCATTTTTTTTATCCACTTCTTTATACACATGCGCGTAATCTGTGGATAACAAGAGGGACTGTGCAAAACCTTATTTTTCCACTTGTTTTACAGTGTAAATCAGCGCGTGCTTACTACCAGTTGATTCAAAGCCAAGTGATTGATAAAGCGCGACCGCAGGTGAATTCTGTGCATCAACAGCGCATAACATCTTCTGGTGATTTCGTTCGCTTGCAATCGTGATCCCCCATTGCATCATGCGTTTTGCATACCCCTTGCCGCGAAACTTCAATGACAACCCGAGATAAACTAATTCACACCCACCGCCATCAGCTAACCCACTAAGTAACAACACACCCACCGGCTCATTACCGTCATACACCGCATGCCACAGCGTCGCATCAAATACCCCCGTAGCCATATGACCCGCAATGATCTGATCAATCTCCCGTATACCCACTAGTCCCGGACAGTCCTGCGTTGCTTCATAGCTACTCAATATCGCGCGCGCGAATAATTCCCGATTCACTTCAGACCATTCATAAACCGTCATCTCCACCCCAAGATCCAACTTACCCGCAACTGAACCACCGGATTTCAAAACACAGGACAGATACAGCAACTCCGCCAGATACGTAAACCCGGCCTCGGTCGCAGCCTCCATCGCCAGCAATTGATCTTGATCCAACAACACCTGCAACAGGCCGAGTGATCCATCTTGCTGTTCTAGCACCATGCCTAACAGCCGCGCGAGCCGCTTTTGTCCTGCATCATCCATCACTGGCGAGACAAACACCATCCCGCTCCCTCCTGCCGCCGGTACAACTAGTACCGCACTCCGCACGACACCATCTCCGACAGCCACCCAGAGCTGCTCCAGAGAAAACCCATGCACCACCGCAAACCGCTCCATCTGGTCAACAGCCGCACCTGATACCCGAGATCGGCCCGTCAGCAGTACCGACAACCCCTGCCGCCGCAGATCTTGCGGGCACAATCCAAACCACAGCCCATCACCACCATTAGCTTCTACTGTTAAAGGGTTTACAGTTGCCATTGCGTTCTTGACTCACCATCTACTAGCCTGAACATCCCCCGGTCAATCGCGACTTTACCCGTCGCCTCAGTCATCATACCCCGCTACACGCTGTTTTGTCATAAATGTCGACGAACCAAATGATTGACCCCCACCCCTCTGATCGTACAATGGGGGCATACTCATTCAGTTGAATGAACAACCGACATCTTAAGCTTGAGGTATCCATGAAGACCACACTTGCCCTGACCACAGTGCTGGCCGCCCTGTTCTGCGTGACGCTGACTCTATCGCCTTCAAAAGCGCAAGCCTATCCAGAACCCGCTATCGTCAGCACATCATGGGTCATCGATGTTAAATTTGAAAAGCCCACCGCGATTGCTGTAAAAGACCGCTTCGGCGTAAACCGTTGGTACTGGTACCTCCCGTACCGCGCTATCAACAACACCAGCAGTGACCGTATCCTCTCCCCTGAATTCACCATCGCCACCGATTCCGGCAAGATCATTCAAGCTGGCAAGAATGTTCCGCTCTCTGTCTACCGGGCTATCGAAAAACAACTCAACAACCCGCTGCTCCTTTCACCCCTAGAAATCGTTGACAAGATCCTTCAGGGTGATGACTACGCAAAAGAATCCGTTGCCATTTGGCCGGCCTTCGATCACGATGTTGATGAGTTCTCCGTCTTTGTTGCGGGCCTCTCTGGCGAGTCTGCCACTGTCAAGAATGTCCTCACTGGTGACGATGTCCTCCTCCGCCGCACGATCATGCTCACCTATAACACCCCCGGCAACAACATCAATGCCTTGCAAGACCAACCGGTCATCCTCAAGACCCGCCGCGATGTGATGCGATAATCCCCGCCCCGGAAGTTTGATCACGGCCACCCGGTCATCAAATGTGAAACCACTTCCAACAATATTAAAACAAACAAACGCTGCTCAGTTTGGGCAGCATTTTTTATATCCCCTTTCCGAACAATCCTTCCGGGGACAAGCCCACGTATTCCGGGGGTTCCGTGCCGTGGGTTTTCTTTGCATCTCGCCCATCCCACTTTGAAACATCCTTTCATCGATTCCGTCTTATTCACATGAGCACGACAACACCGCCATCTCCTGCTCCCCTGATCATCGAAGCGGTCGCCCGTCTTGAGCTCGAATACACCGACAACGTCGTTGGCCTCATCCCTCTCCCTACTACATCCACCTCTCAACTCACCTCAACATCGCCTCCTTCAAGAATGCTTCTTGCCATCGATCCACTTTACTTCGATCTCTGGGACGTTCTTGTCTACTACTGGCCGCCTATCCTCCTCATCATCACCATCCCCCTCGCATTCATCTTCGCGATTACCCTCCCCATCCAACTCGCGCACAACCGGCAAACCCCCATTGGCAAACGCTACTGCAAAAAATGCAACGCAAACCTTAACAACCTCTCACTCCCCGCCACCTGCCCCTCCTGCAGCAAAACCATTCACCTCAAACACACCGCCATCCGCAAACCCTTCCACAAACAACACCCCATCTTCCTCTCTCTATGCCTCTTCGTCTGGCTCACACCGCCCATCCTTATTCCAACCCTCTACATCGAACACCAGAAACACCACGACCCTGATTTTGATACCTCCAGCCGATACTTCGCTGACTATTGGCGATGGCGTTCCATCCTCACCGCCTACGGACACGCCCGCCACTGGCTCGACATCCCCATCAAACCGCCTCTCGAATTCCACTTCACCGTCCGTCGCTCTCCTTTCTACGGCCAGTTCGCCTCCGATAAATATGAATTCAGGCTCCTAACTTTCGACCCAAAAACCAAAACCATTTCATCTCAAACCCTTCACGAAAACTGGTACGACGAAGTCTACACCATGCAAAGTGCTGGCGAGTCATGGGACTTTGGCGGACGCATTTCAACGATTGAAAACACCGACCCCTTCATCCTTGATCGCGGCGACAACCTCATCATCATCGCCGCCGGGCAAATCCTTCGCTACGATAAACCAACATCCACCTTCACCACTATTCCCTTCAAGCAAACGCCTCGCCTCCCATTCGAAAAAAGAAGTGACGAATACCAACCCGATCCATCCGATCCCACCGGTAAGACATTTTTCCTCACACCCTACCACCTCACTCATGTCTACGACCTTGGCCACGATCTCATCCTCATTACCTCACCAGCCAACACCGATAAACCAATCATTGATGACCCGCAAACCTCCGATGACTACAAGCGTTATGCTTTCCTCCACACGGTCATCGTCGATCTCAAAACCCAACAAACCCTCTACGAAAATCTCCATCCTCTAGATCAACCCGAAAACACGTCACACGAATATTTCGCCCTGAAGGTCGGCTCACTGCGACGCCATCACAAAACGCTCTACCCCAACCTTCAAATCACGCATCCCTATTCACATCAGAACGGCTGGAACAAACCGCACATATCCGATCTCACTCCAATCACGGTCACTTCATCAGGCCACACCCTCAGTATGAATGAACTCCAAGATCAACTCACCCTCCCACTCGAACGTTGGCGAGATAACGAAATCTTTGACATGGCCCCCAACATCAACATCCGCATCATGACCGAAGAAGAAACCGAAGCATTCACCAACACCGACTGGGAAACCGTCGATCAGTACATTGGCCTCGAACTCACCAACCAATCGATTCAACAACTCGCATTTAAAATCCCTCACGACCTCGAAGACTTCCGCCGCACACTTCAAAGCCATTTTGCGACAACCCCCGACCAATCATACATCTGGACCATCTCACTTTACGACGGCCCAGCCAAACGCTGGATCGAAATCTACGATCTCTCAAAATACGTTACAACTAAAACCAATCCATCACCTTGAATAATTCGTCATGTACCCATGCACCGCTGCAGCAATCTCTTTGTAGATCAGCTCAGCTTTCGCCGCCGCGATCGGCAATATTAATGATAGCGCATACCGCACCGCCCCATCATCAATCACCGCACAGTCGCCGCTCCAATAGCTGAACCATCCCGTCTTGTGATACATCATCGCATCACGCGGCAAGCCCTTCGCTAACTTACTTTTATCCAATTGCCCTCCAAGCAAACGCATGAGTTGCTGACTCACCCACGGGCTTTCCATTTGCCCCGTAGCCGCGCGATATAAAAAATCACTCGTATGCAAGCCGCACGTCATCGTACTAGGTACATCCGCATATCCCTCATCTTCCTTACTCCGACTCAAATACTTCCGCGTCACCTCACTCCCCGCATACCCATACCGCAAAAGCATCTCATTAATCCGCGGCCTTTGCGCCATATCAATACAACAATTCGCCGCACAGTTATCACTCCGCGTGATCATCAAGTCCAAAAGATAGCCAATTGTCACCTTATCCCCTGCATGAAGCAGCGGCCGTGGATCACTCGGAATCTCCTTACTCCGATCTACATCGTTCGGACTCTTCACCTCCACCACCTGATCAAGCTCGTATTCACCTTTCTCGATCAACGATAGCAATGCACCTGCCACATACATTTTGTAGATGCTACACGGATAGATAAAATTGTCGTGATAGACACCACCAAAACGGACTGTTTGTTTTTTCGCTTGCTTCTTTTCCCATCCCGTGAAATCCACCACCGCCAATGAGATCTCTTCTAGCCCATCCTCACCCACATCAAACGAGTGATGCAGATCAAGATCGTTCACCATTTCATTTAAAAAATCGTTCAGTTTGTAATCCACTACATAATCTGCGGGCAACTTCATGGGCATATCGCATCCTTCACAAACAAATCGTCTGCTTCAATCATTCATAATACAAACCCACTGAACCCATCATTCTACTCACATCACCTGCGATGCAACATCTACACATCTTTTATCCGGGGATCGTCAACACCTGCTCAAGCCGTTCGACAAACCGTTCACACACCTCAGCCGGATCGAACTTCACCGCTTCTTCTGCTGCTCGCCGCGACGCATCGGTATAAAACACTTCATCATCCGTCAGCTTCTCAATGAGATTCACCCAAGCCGTGACCACTTCGCATTCCACCGGCCGATCCATCTTTAATGTCACCTGCTCGGGCATCGGCAACACAAACCCGCCCTGCCCCACAATCTCCGGCAGCGCCCCGCGATCACTAACAAGTGCTGGCAAACCGTTCATCATCGCCTCTGCCGCAACCCGCCCACCGCTTTCCGCAATCACCGACGGCATCAACACCATCCGGCTCACCCCATACACCTCACGCATATCACTCACCGGCCCACTAAACATCAAACTCTCATGCCGTCCAAGATCAAACCCGCCCATACGCCCCGCTTCAAGCAACATCCCGCCCGTTCCGCGCCCCTCAATAATTAACACCGGAATATCTGGCCGTCGCTCGCCCAGCACTTCAGCCAACTGAGCCACCACCCATAATCCCTTCTCCACACTTGGATTCACCATCGTCACAAACACACGCTCATCACTCGCCTCATTGACCACCGACGCGCGATCAATCGGCAAACCCAACCCCACACACTCTGCATTTAATTTGCCATTATATTCATTCGCCGCATATTGACTCGGAACCACGACTAAATCAGCAGCCTCAAAGTAAGAAGCATCGTTGTACGCCATGTTGTGGATCAGCAAGATAATTGCCGCACCAGAACCTTTGATGATGTTAATCCAATTCCAACCGCGTTCGCTACCGCCGTAAGTCATCACCGCGCCCGGCTGATAAGCAGACAATATCCCCACAAGAATCTGTTCAAACGTATCCGCCGCTCTAGTATCATGCATCCAATCTGTTGGGCAGCCACCAGTTTTCAAAAGCGCATAATCCACACCCCGGTGCCGTCCTTCATATACCGTCACGCCATCTATTTTTCGCGCGGCCAATCCCACTCCCATCTGTGTCATCTCGCTGACATGATCCTCTGCTCCCGCAGCTCCCTCAACCGCGGTCACCCCCAGCACCATCACTTCGTAACCCTGCCCTGCCAGCATTTCCGCAACAGTTCGCGTACTGATCGCCGCACCACTTGCGCAATCAAACGGACTATGCGTCAACACAAACAAAACGTGCCTGCTCATCACATGACCCCTGTCTACAAACTCACAAACCAAACATGACTCACAAACCTCAAACACAATCATAAACAAAAAACCCACCGGATTCACCAGTGGGCTTTTGTAAACCGTTAGTTATGCGTTAGCCAAAACACTTACTTGCGACGTCGTGCGCCGAGCAGCAAACCAGCCACACCCAACATCATCAAGCTCGCAGGCTCAGGCACCGCAGGAATGCCGTTCACACCAAAGTCGATTGAGTCGTCTGGAATATTCAGTGTCAAGCGATCACTACTGCTGCCCAAGTGCGTCCAGTTCACCATGATCTCCACCTGCCAGTATGTGCCAGCCGCCCATGATGTGGTCGACCCACCGGTGATATCCGCGGTGTGATTAAACTCGAAGTAATGTGTTTCTTCGTCGTCGACCACCGTCGGCGAGCCGACTTCAAGCAAGCCAAGGTTCGGGTCCGACAAGCTCAGATCACTAAAGCCATCTGGCTGCCCGCCAACGACTGCGTCAAGGAACGGCACATCCGACATATAAAAGTGCATCGACGCGCTGACCGAATCACCCGTCGGAATGGTAATATCAAAATGTCCCGCAAAAGCCAGAAAATCGTTTGTCGTAAGCACATCATCAAAGGTCCCGCTTGAACGAACCACCATCTCACCCTCAGGCACTTTCCAAGCCTGTGGCACGGCGGTCCCGATGATCTTCAAACCTTCACCACTGGCACCCAAAGCACTATGACCCAACGAAGAATTGATCGGCGTGCTAACCTCAAAACCGGAAAGCACCTCAAAAGCCCCCGCACTGGTAACCGAAAACTTTGACACCACTTCGGTGGGCACGTCACCAGGGCCACCATCGCCCGGACCGTCGCCGTCTTCAGGGATCACAATATCAGCAGAAGCAACACTTGCCATTGCAAGCGGCATCACAACAAGTGCGCCCGCAACCGCGGCCTTCTTGCCCATCAAACCTTTTGCTTTCTCCATCAACGTCATACTCGACATACGTCTCTCCCTTTCAAAAATGGCTGTACCGATACCTCGGCGTCTTTCGTAACCTCGCACAGGCGGCAGCGATACATCATGCGGCCCCTCCCCAGCGAGAAATGTCTATACACACTTAAATTGTATTGATTCAGTACACAAACGCAATAACAAATAAACACGCCACAGCATTCATGCCACATATAAAACAATTGTATTTTCGTTGCCGCCCAAACCACCCATTTTCACATGCTAGCGCTTATCTGCAACCAAAATACGAGGATACCCTTCATGATCCGGCAAAACCTTTACATCTTCATACCCATCCGTTTTGTGCAGTAACTCGCGCATAGGCTCATCATGAACTGCCGCCATCTCTAGCACAATCTGCCCCGGCGATTCGATCAATCCTCTTCCTTCATCCACCAACACACGCAACAAATCCATCCCATCCACACCACCCCGCAGCGCAAGCTCCGGCTCATGCGCCTTCACATTCGTCTCCAGCTTCTTCCACTCATCGTCCGGAATATATGGCGGATTACTCACCAGATACTTCACACGCTCACCCACAAGCGGCTCCAACAAATCCCCCACACGGAACTCAATCCGATCCGCCACGGCATACCGCACCGCATTCCGCTTCGCCACCGCAATCGCAGCCACACTCACATCCGTCGCGATCACCTTCGCATCCTTCAACTGCTTCGCCAAACAGATCGCAATCACCCCGCTCCCCGTACACACATCCGCGATCGTCACATGCCCACCAAACCCCGGCGTCACCCGCGCATGCTGAATCACATGCTCCACCAATGTTTCCGTACTCGGCCGCGGTACAAGCACATCCTTATTCACCTCAAACATCATCGAAAAGAACGGCGCTTCACCTACCAGATAATCTACCGGCTCATGCTTAATCGCTCGCTCGACTAAATCACGAAATGCCGCACGCTCCAACTCGCTCGCTGGCCGCTCAGGGTCCATGTACAACTTCAATCGTTCACAGCCCAAAACATGCGCAAGCAGCATCTCCGCCGATAATCTCGGATGATCAATCTCTTGCTTCTCAAAATACCCCGTCGTCCAGCGAAGCAAACCCTGCGATGTCCAAATCTTCTCCGTGTGCATCACACAATATCATACCCCATCCCAATGCAATGCAATATCCAAGCGATTTCCGCGTTATACGCTTATCACCCACGAGAAATAAGGAGCAACATCATGCCTGTAAATTCCGTCCGCTATCTCTGCGCTCTTTCTGCCTGCCTGCCAATAGCTTCTCTTCACACCTCGCCGCTCCTCGCTCAAACCCGCCCTAACATCATTCTTATCGTAGCCGACGATATGGGATCAGCGGACCTCTCATGCCTTGACTCACCCGACATTCAAACCCCCAACATCGATCAGCTCGCCGCCAACGGCGTCCGCTTCACCAATGCCTACACCACCGCAGCGGTCTGTTCGCCATCGCGCGCCGCACTCTACACCGGCCGCTACCAACAATCCTTCGGCTATGAATTCAACCTCCCACACAACCTTCCCGATGACCCCATGTACGGCATCCCCCTCTCGCTTACCACACTCCCTGAACAACTCCAATCACAAAACTACACCACTGCACTCGTCGGTAAGTACCACCTCGGGATGCACGAAAAACAAACACCCAACAATCGTGGCTTTGATCATTTCTTCGGATTCCTCTCAGGTGGACACCCTTATGCCGTGAACGCTCGCCGCTCCAAGCTCATGCACAACAACAAATCTGCCAACACGGATCAATACCTTACTGATGAACTCGGTGATCAAGCAGCCAACTTCATCAACCAAAACAAAACCAATCCTTTCTATCTCATGCTTTCCTTCAACGCACCGCATACACCTATGCAAGCTACCAATGAAGATCTTGCTCGTTTCAAACATATTGAAGATGAATCTCGACGCACCTATGCTGCGATGGTCTATTCAATGGATAGAGCTATTGGCAATGTTCTCCAATCGCTCAACAAAAACAATCTCACGCAAAACACCATGATCATTTTCCTCTCTGATCATGGCGGCGCCACACCAATGAACACCGCATCCAACGATCCCTTCCGCGGCAATAAAAGCACACTCTTTGAAGGTGGCATCCGCGTCCCCTTCATTATCTCCTACCCCGGCAAACTCCCCGTAGATGTAACCTATGACCACCCTATCTCATCACTAGACATCTTTCCTACCGCACTTGCTGCCGCTGGCACACCACAATCCGCGATCAATCAACAATCCTTCCATGGCCAAAACCTTCTGCCCTATCTCATACAGCAAAACAAATCCCAACCCCACCCAACCCTCTATTGGCGCACCGGTCGATCCTTCGCCATCCGTCACGGCGATTGGAAACTCATCAAAGTGAAACGTTCCCGCACTATTGCGCTCTATAACCTCACAAACGACCCCAGCGAACAAAACAATCTTTCTGACAAATACCCCGATAAAGTTCGCGAGCTTCAAGTCATGCACGACGACTGGGCCGACACGCTAATAGATCCCCTCTGGGAAGAAGAACGTCACGACACCTCTCGCAATCGGAATTCACAGCGTAATAACAACGCTTCAAATAACCGCCGTCAACGACGAAATAATTAAACTATCCTCATCAACCCCGTATTCCAAAGGCTCAGCAGTCATCCCTCCGATAGTGTTGTGAGCTTCTAACGGTTTCATTCGCCGATAACAGCAACACATTCACGGGATCACATATGCGCCTTTACAATTATCTCACGATACTTTGCACGTTTTCTATTTCACTTCTCTTCTTTATGGGAGGCGCGCATGCCTGTACAGAATTTTGCATCGCCAGTAACGATGGCTCGCACATTGTTGGCCGCTCAATGGAATTTGGACTCGACCTACAATCAAACATTATTACCCAACCGCGCGACCATCAATTCCAAATGTCCACCCCCGATGGCAAACTCAGCCTCGCATGGAAAAACAAATTCGGATACGCCGCCCTCAATGCCCTCGGCTCTGACATCATCTCCGATGGTCTTAACGATCAAGGCCTTTCCGCAAGCGCGCTGTACTTACCTAAATTTTCAAAATATCAACAAATACTGCCACAACAAAACCATCTCGCTGTCCCCAACGATTTACTCGTCCACTATATCCTCGGTAATTTCAAAACGATTGAGCAAGTCAAACAAGCCATCCCCGAAATTGTCGTCTACGCACGACCCAACGCCGACATCGGTAACAAACCTTTCCCCTTACACTATTCCGTTTATGATCGAACCGGCCAAGGCATCGTGATCGAATATACCACTGAAGGCCTGAACATCTACGACAACACCCCCCGCGTTCTCACAAACTCACCGCCCTTCCCTTGGCATCTCGATAATCTTCAAAACTATCTCAACCTTTCACCCAACAACCCCGCGCCCAAAACCTTGGGCAACCAAACCTTCTCACCAGCCGGACAAGGTTTCGGTATGTGCGGACTTCCCGGCGACTCTACCCCGCCCTCCCGTTTTGTACGCATCTTTGCACTCAAAGCCGCTTCCACACCCACAAACACCACAGAACAAACCATCAACCTCGCATTCCACCTGCTTAACACCGTCGATGTCATCCGCGGCACCGTCCGCCCCGCAACCACTGCCAAAGATCAATCTCCCGACTATACACAATGGATCGTCATCAAAGACCTCACCAATCTCAAGCTCTATGTCCGTACCTATGATTCATTATCAATTAGCACACTCGACCTGAAGCAACTTGATTTATCCCCAGGCGCACCCGTCATGAAAATCCCAATAGCAGAACAACAAAAACCTCTTGATCTCTTAAAAAACTTGCAATCACAATCCAAATAAACACGCCGCAACATCGTGCATATCAATCTCACCTAGACCTTCTTACTCTGCCCTATTACTATTTAGTCATGCATGTAGCGCTCCTCGCAAACACAGCTTGGCTTGATGAAGAACTCTCCATTCTCAAGCACCTCATCGTCGGCCTCATCGACGAACGCATCCAAACCACGCAGGTCATACCACAATCTATCCATCACTCAGAGTTCTCGCCTTTCGTCGGACACCTCGACTGGAACGAAATCAAGCTTTACCCCCCGCTCTTCTCCAAACTCATCAACCGCTTCCGTATTTCTAAACTCGCCGATCAATTTCATACGCACAACGTTGATCTCATCCACGCGCTCGATGGTCGCATGTGGCACGGCGCCGTTACCCTTGCCAATAAACTCGATATCCCCGCCGTCCTCTCCGCTAACTCGCACTACGATATCCAAACCGCCCGGCACATCCGCACCCGCATCGACCCCGCCCTCACTATTTTTACTGCATCCACACAACCGCTCACCGCCTCACTCGAACAAGCCATTCAAGGTAAAGCCCCCGTCCAGTTCGTTCCCACCGGCATCTACCGCGCTACTGGTGCTGAACACAATAGCCCCATCACCGAATCTCCATCCGCCATTGTCTCTGGCAACGGTCGCTACGACGTGCACTATCAATCACTTCTGCAAGGCATTGCCGAGATGATCCGCATCCATCCTAACGCACAGTTCTTCTTTGATGGACAAGGTGTTGATCAACACGCCATCTGGGAAGCTGGCGCAAGGCTCAATCTCTTGCAAAACATTTCGATCATCCCTCGCCGACTCGGCCACCGCGAACTGCTCCTCCGCGCAGACGTACTCATCCATCCACAACCTCTCGGCCGCGCTCGCTCCATCACCCTCCAAGCCATGGCTCGCAGCATGCCCATCATCGCCCAAGACGACCCCTGGCTCGACTACTTCATCCACGATCAAACCGCATGGGTTATCGCACAAGGCGCCACAACCACCGACAACTGGACCAAACTCCTCCTCCGTTTGATCGAGCAGCCCACTGCCGCACAAAAGCTTGGCGATACCGCTCGCAACTGGGTCACCACCCACCGTCTCGCCTCACAGCAAATCGAAAAACTCACGCATATCTACCGCACACTCTGCCCTACCAATATCAAAATCGCTTAACCCAGCAGAAGTGTGATAACTTTCGAACGTGCATTCAAATAAACCGGAGAGGCCTGGTTATCCACCAGGTTCACATGCCACTATCATAATGCTATGAACCAGCAGCAACTCGTCATCGCCGGCGGGTCCGGCTTCATGGGCCAGAACCTTTCCAATCATCTTGTGCAAGCCGACTATCACATCATCATCCTTTCTCGTTCGAAACCTGCCAACTACGATCACCCCAACATCACCTGGCATCAGTGGGACAACAAAACCCTCGGCCCATGGTCTTCTTCGCTCAATAATGCCGCTGCGATCATCAATCTTGTCGGCCGCACCGTCGACTGTCGCAAAACGCCTCAGCAACGAAAAGAAATCTTCGAATCACGTGTCAACTCCGTCAACCTCATCGGGCGGTCTATTCGTGAGTTAGATAGCCCACCACCCGTATGGATTCAGGCCGGCACCGCACACATCTTCGGCGACCCCATCCCCGAAGATACCGTCGTTACCGACAACTCGCCCATTGGCGAGGGCTTCGCTCCCGAAGTCGGTACTGCTTGGGAAACAGCACTCCACGAAAACCTCCTGCCCAATCAACGACACGTCAATCTCCGCACCTCGTTTGTCCTCGGTACTACTGGCGGTGCACTCAAACGCATGGTCACGCTCACGCGCCTCGGCCTCGGCGGCAGGCTCGGTTCCGGTAAACAATACATCTCATGGATTCACGAAGCCGACATGACCCGCCTCATCGTCGATGCCATCCGCAACCCGCTTTACCACGGCAACTATCTCGTCACCGCGCCCAACCCCGTCACCAATGCCGAGTTCATGCACACCCTCCGCAAAACATGCCATCGACCATGGTCTCCACCCGTGCCATCGTTGGCAGTAAAGTTCGGAGCACGCTTCATCATGAACACTGACCCCGAGCTCGCCCTGCTCGGTCGCCGCTGTATCCCAACTCGCCTCCAAACCGAGACCCCCTTCCAATTCCACTACCTCAAACTTCAATCTGCACTCGAAAATCTCCTGCAATCGAAATGATTTTTCCTCGCAATATCACACCAACCCGTTTACCTCTAAAATATGCTCATGCAGATCGCAAAAACCATTACCGAAGCACGTGCCATGCGCAGCACCACTCCCGGCAAAGTTGCCCTCATTCCTACCATGGGCGCACTCCACGATGGACACCTTTCACTCGTCGCTGAAGCATTCAACTATGCCGATGAAGTTATCTTCTACATCTTCGTGAACCCAACACAGTTCGCGCCACACGAAGACTTCGATAGTTACCCTCGCAACATCGATGACGATCTGGCCAAGCTCGCGTCGGTTGGTATTTCTAAAGTGTTCATGCCCACAGTCGATGAGATTTATCCGCCGGAAAACGTTCCGTTCGAGATTGATGTCCCGAATCTGAACGACATCCTCGAAGGCAAGCACCGCCCACATTTCTTCGGCGGCGTCTGCCGCGTGCTCACTAAAATGTTCAACATCATCCAACCCCACTACGCCATCTTCGGCCAAAAAGACTACCAACAACTCCAAATCATTACCGCACTCGTCCGCGACACCAATATGCCCATCAACATCATCGGCGCACCGATTATTCGTGAATCGGATGGCCTTGCCATGTCCTCACGCAATGTTTATCTCTCCGAAGAAGAGCGCACACACGCCACTGCTTTGTACAAAGCGTTACAACAAGCCAAAAACCTCATCGAAACCGCAGGCGAGACTGATCCTGCCGCCGTCGAATCTGCCATGCACGACATCCTCTCTGCCCACAACTTTAAGATCGATTATGCAACAGTTAGACATCCCCACACACTGCAACCCCTTGATTGCATCGAACCCAATCTCACCGGCGGCGTCGTCGCGCTCATCGCCGCCCACCTCGGCAACACCCGCCTCATCGACAACATGATCATCGCATCGCCTAAAAACGACGCGTAATTTGCAACACAACGATCTTCACAACCCCACGGGTTCCATCCCGTGGGATATTCCATTCGCCACAAACATCTACCCTCAAGCCCCAGACCGCCGGTCCGGGGGAACAAACCTAAGCCCATGCCACACCATCTGAAACGCTCCCTCCTTCGCTCCGTCTATTAAAGTAGACACACCGAGCACCAACATGACCAACACAAACCCGCCATCATCAACAACCACAACAGCATCACCCATATCACAGCATCTTGAGCCTTCGCGCGGCCCACTCCCCTACTGCCCCCCGCCTTCACACAAACCCATCACCACCAAACGCTTTCTTCTCCTCGCGCTCTTCCGCCCCATCCGCGCCGCGCACCTTGCCCACACCATTCCCCTGACCAAACTCATCCTCCTCGGCTTCGTCGCCTTCACCCTCGGCATCATCCTTATCCCCGTCCTTGAAAACATTCACACAAACAGCTCCTACCTCCTCGGCCTGCTCCCCGCCATCAAACATCAACTGCTCTACCTCCTCCGCATGCTCAAACCCGAACGCGATCTCTATTACGTCCCCATGCTCGTCAGCATCTACCTCGCCTTCTTCAGCCTCCCGCTCATCTTCGGCTACATCCTTGCCCCGCGCATCAATCCCCCAAACACCTCTCTTGCAAAATCAATCCTCCCCACCACCGAGCGCCTCCTCGCCACCTTACCCCACCTACTACTCATACTCATCCTCGCCTCCATCATCAATTTCCCACTTGAAAACAGCTACAACCATTTCACCCGCCAGCTCGAACGCGCGATCCCTGAACCAATCAGCATGGATTATGATTGGGACACATACCAAGAACAGCATCAACAGTGGCGTAAAGATACCGCCATTGCATGGCAAGATGCACCCATTACAGCCAAGCTCCACACACCCTATCTCACCGCCATGACCACATTGACATTCTTGTACCCCTACGTGCTCATGCTCTTCATCACCCGCCGCCCCCAACAAGGATCATCCTCAACCTGGCCCGCCACATGCGAATCATGCAACTACCCTCTGCCCCAACCCGACCTCAAAAAAGCCTGCCCCGAATGCGGCCACCCCATCGCCCATTCCATCTCACCTAACACGCGCTTAGACGACCCCTTCCGCAACATCAAATCCATCGGCTATCTCAAAACACTCTCCCTCCTCCTCCTCGCCCCCATATTCATGCCCAAATCCCTCGGCCGACGCATCCGCGCACACGACACCTCCCCACACCACCAAACCCTCTACCTCCTCACACTCATCCCCCTCTGCCTATTCTGCTTCACCCTCGCCATCATCTCCTACCAATACAACGCTCGCACATTCGGCGACCGATACATCTACGTCTGGCCAGAAATCACCCTCACCGCCACCTTCATACTCATACCCTTCCTCATCCTCCACCACGCTCTCCCCCTCATCCAATCCGTCTACCACTACCGCCGCTTCAAAACCCACTTCGCCTACCCCGCCGCCAAAATCGCGAACCTCCTCACACCATTAACCACCATCATCTTCATCATCGCCAACTCCGCCATCTACCTCCTGACCCGCTTGCTATCGCAATCCAACAACTTCAATAGCACCTATCTCTTTAACACCAACACCACCATCTTCCACCTATTGATCTACATCCTCATCGCGATCCTCATTCTTGCCGTCCTTTTTATCACCTACCTCCACCACCGCCTGCTCAAGCAGCTCCGTACCGCCGACCGCTAGTCTCTTCCCCCACTGTTCATCTCATACAAAGCAAAATCGCTCTTGAGCCAACGCCCTAACCTCAGCCAAGCATCACACATCGATCACAAAAAACCGGCGACCTCTTGGCCACCGGTTTCATCAATTCAATCTTAAGCACACGCCGTTTCTTCAGCGATTAGCCCTGCTTACGACGTAGTGCCAAACCGCCAAGCATCAACGCGCCTAAGCCAATCGCACTCGGTGTTGGAATCGCAGGCGTACCGCCAGTGTTTAGCACCAAACGGAATGGATAGTTTGGCGCCGCTGCACCTGATCCGCCCGTTTGCAAAGGAAGAAAACCACCGAACAAGTCAATCGCTGTTTCAAAAGTTTCGTCCACAAACGTAAAACGTACACCGTCACTATTTGCGGCCAGAAGATCCTTCACGAGATTCGTGACATCAAAAATAGCTTCCTGTGGCCCAACCTCTTGAATCTGTGGCACCTGCCCAAAACCCATAGACTGTAACGTCTGCGTTCCCTGTTTCATACCACGATTCGCATCATCCGCATCATTGATTGATGGCTTATCATCCCAACTTGCACCATAAGCCGCCAATGTTACATCGCGTGGCCCCGGTACAATTGAACCTGCGCCACCTTCTTGCGAATCGATCGGATTAAATGCATAGTCAATCACTTCATTCGCTGTATAAATCAAATCAACAGAAGTAATACTGCTCGTCTGAATCTCAAGTCCAAACAAATCAAAATAGACTTGCCCGCGTACCTCACCAACCTCGCTCCAATGAGAGGCTGAAGGCGCGCCCCCCCAAAATGTGTCCATCACACCGTCAACAAGCGAATGGTCACGTGCGGATTGCTCTAATGCTGAACCAATCACCGTACTACCCGCTTCAGCAACATCAGTCATACCCATGCCAGCACAAGCCAGCCCAACAATCATCAAACCATATTTTTTCATCGTTCAAGTCTCCCTCTGCTTCCCTTCCCTGGAAACAGGTGATTAAAGTGTTGTGCAATTCACCTCAACTAACTGAAATACTCATCTAACGTTTGGCTCTGCTTACGACGCACCGCCAAGCACCAAAAATAGATGCACACACAAGCACATCTACATACACAAACAATACAACCTGATACTTAAACAACACAGCATCAGAAATGCCACGCTTCATGCGCTTACCACACCACTCGATTGCCACTCCTTGGCGCCCCGCCCTCACACCAAAAACGGAAGTGAAATTGCTACTTTTATTGACGTAACTCAATCGGAAGCAGCAACTTGAATATACCGATAAAATCCAAGCTTGCCACTACAAAAGGCCCGTTTCTAGGGTTAATCCCCAAAGATCGCATATACGAAACAATCCGCACACACAGACAAACTGCGCAGCTTTACTAAATTCACATTCTGTTTACATCAATGCTTCGCTCAGGTTACCCAAATCCTGAATATGAAATGTCCCCGTACTTACTCCGTCGGCTCTTCCGCCTTGCCATCATGCAACGCTCGCCGATCTACCGGACTATAAAACCGCCCATCCACCGTCGGATCATAATAACGGCTACCAAACGATCCCGTCTGTCCACCACTCTCCCCATTCACCCGACCACCGACTTGATAATTCACCCGTGTAAAACCGGTCCGACCATCATCATACCCACGCACCACACCGGGCTGCTGAAAATCCGTCGGCTCATTCACCTTCGCTCGCAAACTCACACGCGGATTCATACGACCATCACCCGCCCGTCTATCCACACGATAGATCATTGGATTCGTCATCGCCGGGTCCAACACAAACACCATGTTTGCACTGAAAATATCGGCATACAACCCATCCTCAAACGGCTGCTTATTCAGCGCCACATCCTTCTTCGGATCCGTCCCTGTCCGTACCAAATACTCCGGCCGCGCCACCATCGCCGTCACACCCGGCGCACGAAATTGATATTGCGTCGGCAAATACAACCCCGTCGCATAATCTCGACTCGGTATGCCGAACCGCTGCTGCAGCAACGGCACCGGCCGCTCGTACATCGTCATATTCCGATTGAACTGCGAGTTCCCATGCTGCAACATCCGTTGGCTCGTCGCATTCGGACTGTAATCGCTCACCGTTTGATCCACCGGTGTCCAACCGCCTCGCATAATATGTTCATTCACCCGCACCGGTTCATTCGCATTCACCGCCTGCTGCCCCTGCGCTGCATCCATCCCCCACATCATCAACGCCGCCACCACCACGCACCATACCACTCCGGCGCAAATCATCCGCCGCAGCACCACTTCAAAATCATTAACAACACGTTGCTTCATCCTGACCATTTTATCGGCTACTCCCCCCACCCCCAACACCTTTTCCATGCCCCTCAACACCCAAAACCCCATAATCACCCCCACATGCACCCGCCAAACACGCCGCGCCCCCAGAATCCCCATCCTTTCGCCCCGCACCACCCATGCGCCCAAGCCCACGGATTCCACCCGTAGGTTTTTTCAATTACTGCTTCTCACCCTTCACTTTCGCAATATAAGCCTCAATCGCTTCCAAGCTTTCGAACTCACCAACCGCCACCAAATGTTCCTTTGCCCGTTGCCGCAGATCAATCCAACCTTCAGTTGTTCTTGGCGAACCTGGATTCGCTTTGTTAAAAGCGTCAAACTCAGCCCTCGCTTGTTCCACCTCATCAATCGGAACACGCAGCAGGTTTACCTCCTTATAAACAATCTCCTCGCCAAGAATCTTCTCCATATGTTCATGATTATATGCATACGCCGGCGCCGGCCGTAAAATCACATCACATTTCAATTCCCCCACACCCACACCATCCGGCAACATCATCCCATAACCCATCCAACTCCTTCGCTTATGCCCATCGCCTCCCTTCGCTGAAAGATACACCCCCTGCGGATACTCCTCCCCATCCACCACCAGCACCATCTCGTTACACATCGGCCCTTCCACAAAATCATATCCCGTCGCATACTCTAACTGCGGTCGCCACCACTTATGCTTCTTATCAACACCCTCAAACACCACCACAAAATTAACATGCCGCTCAGCATTTCTACGATTCTGATAGTCATCCAAATACCCAACCGGCAAATAGCGATTCGGCTCAAACGCCTCACCAACTAGCGTATGCGGTGCATAAAATAGCTCACCACTCGAACCATGAACAATCCGCGTATGAAACACCATCTGGCTGCTCGGCCGCACCACTTCTTCTATCCGCGCCCGCTTTGCTTCATCCATCACCACCTTCGCCATCGGCTGCACATCCACCAACTTCACCCGCCCCACATGCAACTTCACCTCTTCCGTATGCGACATGCCCGCGGTATTACTAAACATCGTTGCCTCAAAAGTCATCCACAAATCGAACTCATCCTTCCCCGCCTCCTCACGAATCGCGCGCATCCGATCCCCCAAACCCCAGAATGGATTGGTCCCCACAGCACTGCCACCAGATGAATCCATCGAACCACTCGATCCGCTCCCCAAACCTTTAACAAGCAGATATTCATCTAAATGTAATTCCTGAAGATTCTCCTTCCATTGATATCCGCTTCGCCAAAATGCTCCTTGATCTATCACATACCACCCCCGCCAATCTTCACGCTGTCTCAATCGAAACCAAACAAGTACATCATTCGAATCATTCAGCCACAACTTGCGAACCCCCTTATCCCCCGGCAGCTCAATCTCCCATCCCGACACCATCAACTCTAACCACGCTCGTAACTGCTGCCGATTCAAACCACCCGACTTGTGCAACGAAACCAACATACCGCCCCACTCATCCCGCCAAACCACATCCTCGTCCTGCGCCAAATCTAACAGCGACTCACCAAGTGCCCGCATCATCGGCGCGCTCACCTTGTTATTCATCATCCGCGTTTCAAGTTCACCAATCACCCCCGGCACATCCGAACTCCAATCCGGATGCTCCACCTCCCACACCAACAACCAGTTCGGCTTCTTGCTCTGCCAATCCACCCCGCTCATCATCAACACCATCGGCGTCAACCCCAGCACCAACATCACCGTACCCGCCACCATCTTCTTCACACCCCGCACACGATTGCCGATTCGTACCGCCGCTTTGCCCGGCTTCTCCCCATTCAATCGCACATCATCCACCCATAACGCCGCCCCGCACTCCGTGCACCGCTGCCCCGCCCGGTTACTCACCTCCCGCATATCCGCTTTCATACCCACCAGATCAAAACCGCACCGCCCGCACACCGGATGATCATCCAACCGCTTCCCCCGCCAACCCCACAACCACAGCACCAGTCCCACCATGATCCACAGCCCAATCCCGATCATCATCAAGCTCATCGCACCCACCTTCTCATTCGGATCGTCATCATGTAACGCCTACCATGCAAACAACAACACCCCTCGCAACAAGTAGACGTTTTCATCCACCTGCTGTTTCACTCATATTCATGATTCTGCAACACCACCTATGCGCCCATCACCCCTAAACCCCCAAGTCATCCCGATACGCAAACAGTGCCGGCGAGCCACCCGTGTGCCAAAACAAAACACGATCCCCCTTCTTAAACCGGCCTTTCCGCGCCATGTCGAGCAACCCCGCCATCGCCCGCCCCGAATACACCGGACACACAAGCAATCCCTCCAAACGAGCTAATAGTGAGATAGACTCCCGCTCCGCATCCGTCACGATCCCATACCCCTCTCCCAAGTAATCTTGATTCACTTCAAAGTCATCCGCCGTTGTCCGCGCCTCCGCACCGATCATTTCCGCACAACGATTCGCAATCTCACTCATCTGCTCTTCAAAACTCGGCCCATCCCCACCACCCTTCGAAACATTCACACCAATCATCTCGCCCTCATACCCAACGATCTTCGCACCAAGTACTAGCCCCGCCTGCGTCCCGCCACTACCGGTAGCAAACACAATATGCGTCGGGCCATCCGCCCAATCATCATTCATCCCCGCCAACTGTCCCCACAGTTCCTGCATCGCCACCACATAACCAATCGCCCCCACCTCATTACTCCCACCTACCGGGATCACATACGGCTTCTCCCCTTTCGCCTTTAACTCCTCCTCCAAACTCACCATCAAGCTCGGCCGCTCCTCCCGCGTACACCAATGTACCGTCGCACCAAGCAACTCATCCAACAACAAGTTTCCGTTGCTCTTCTCAGGCTTACTTCCCACCAAAACCAAATGACATCCAAGCCCCGCCTTCGTTGCCGCCGCCGCTGTTTGTCGGCAATGATTCGACTGCGCTGCACCTGCTGTGATCACACACGTCGCCCCCTGCCGCATCGCTTCTGCAATCAAAAACTCTAGCTTCCGCGTCTTATTCCCACCCATCGCCAATCCCGTCTGATCATCCCGCTTCACCCAAATATCCGGCCCCTTTAGCGCACCGCTCAGCTCAACGAGGGGCTCAACCGCCGTCGGTAAATCCGCAAAACGCACCCGTGCCAGTTCATTGATCTTTGTCTTCATAACCAACATTCTACCCCATCCCAACATCGCCGCCATCATCAAACGCGATCAAACACACTGTTTTCATATACAGCACACTGACTCATTTGATAAATAAAAGACGCTGACCATTCCTGATCAGCGTCTTCGTTCAATTCATTTTTGTTGTAATGATTATTCGCCAGCAGCTTCATCATGATTTTCGCCAGCGTCTTCTGCGCCATGCGCTTCTTCAACGCCTTTTTCGATCGGCTCAATCTTGCCATCCGAAACCACTTCTGCCGACTCAACATCAAACGTCCGAGCTTGCTCTTCGCCGTTCATTTCACGAAGTGTCACGATCTGACGAATATCGGTCCCTGGCAGTGAAACCACGCCACTCTCTTCAGCTTTGGTCGTCATGTACAACCCACTGACATCTTCTTCCGAACCCTTGATCAGCTTCCACGTCATCTCTGTCGGATTAACCGTGCTGCTATTTTTGTTGTTGCCGATCTGGTCGTCTGTGTTGAAATCCACAACCAGCTTATAGCCAACCGGGATATCGTAACTCCAGAGCGGCTCATCGCCTGGCACCTTCACAATCGTCAGCGTCGTTGGACGAAGCTGTGAACTCTCATACACATGCCGATCGAAGGAAGTACACCCCACCGACACCGCAAAGATCATGACCAACGACAACACCGATAAGAATTTCATCACGTGATTCTCCACTTTCAGTCGCGTTTCTAGCACGCTCAAGCTTACCAATTCCTTAAACGCCGGCTGCTGCGCCGCCCGGCAAACACAAGATAATCCGATTCCCCATCTTTCACCAGCTTTATACAACCGGTATCAAGAATCTTTTTACCAATCTTAACATCTTGGCCCATAAATATCCTGATTTACGGACCAGATGCCCCACACATTCCATCGGCTTCCAAGCTCCCCCGCTCAATCTCATTCGCCAAAGCAAGCCACTTTCCAGCGTATTACTGGCCCGCACATACACCATTGCCCTATTTATGTCCCATAAACCCGCTTTACCCGTCCGTATGGCCGGGCTCTGTCACTTTCGCGAAAGCGACCGCTGTTTGCGAATCAATCCGTGCAACCATGCCTCCAACTTCGCCGGATCATCCTTCAGCAATTCCTGCTTATCTGCAGGAATCGCCGTCTCGTAGTGCGTACCGCTCCACAAAATCAGCTTCACTAGTACCGCACCAAAATCCCACCCCTTTTCCGTCAACTCATACCGTACTTTCGCACCGTGTTGTTTATCCACCTCACGTGTCACCAATCCCCCTTTTTCTAACCGTTTGAGCCGATCTGCCAATAGATTCGTTGAGATCCCTTCACCTGATTTCAGAAACTCACCGTAATACCGCTTCCCCATCATAATCATGTCCCGCAACACCAGCATCGTCCATTTATCCCCCATCAAATCCAAGGCAACACTAATAGGGCACCCAGATCGGCGGCCTTCGCTCTCCGTACACTGACGATTATTTGGCGAGTCATTCAACGCAAACACCTATTCGCAATTAATTTAAAACACGAACTGTCAAAAGTGCGGCATGACATCAAACTAACTTGTTTTTCGCAATTAGTCTACTTTGATCTTAAAAAATTCACTTGCATTTAAAAATGAGTTTAGTTAAGCTTTTTTCGCTTGTGTTTTGCAAGTACTCTATGCCGCACACTAAACCCTCCTGGAAAGGTCAATAAGCATGAGCCTGTCACAATCTTTCAGTATGGAATTCGAGAAGGAAATCGAAACCACCCGCCGCTTCCTAAATAACCTACCAGCCGACCAACTCGACTGGAAACCACACGAAAAATCCCTCACCGCTGGCCAGCTAGCCCTCCATATCGCCTCCATTCCCACCTTCATCATTGAATTTGTTTCAAACGACACATTTACCGTCCCCGACTTTAGCACCTCGGCTCCAGCACAACCCGAATCCTATCAGCAGATCATGCAAGCTCTCGATCAGAGCATCGAAGATTTCAACAACGTACTCCCCACACTTACCGATGATTTCCTCGCATCTCACTGGGCGGTTGTTGATGACAAAGAAAACGAACTTTTTTCTATCCCTCGTGCCGGTGCCTATCGCAGCTTGCTCTTCAACCATCTCTATCACCACCGCGGACAACTCGGCGTCTACCTCCGTCTCCTCGGCACAACCGTCCCCTCCTGCTACGGACCCTCAGGTGATGAACTACCCGCATGGGCTCCCGCTTCTGCCGCCAACTAGCGCATCTCTTTCAACAAAAACAGAACTCTTCTCACAGTAGTCATGTGCGGTTTTTCACTCTCACCTACAACCGTACCCAATCTAATTCAAAAAATACGCACAACAAAAAACGCTCGGCTTAAAGCCGAGCGTTTTGTCACTCTATCGATTATTTCACAACGAATAATGATCTGACTTACTGACTGCGATAATTCGTTGGACTCACACCCACCAATCGGTGGAACGTCGCGGTGAAGTGACCGTGACTGCTAAAGCCTGCCGCCGTTGCTACCTCACCCACCGGCACGCGCGTCGCACGCAGCATCCACTTCGCAACTTGAAGTTGCATACGAAGTAGGTAGTGCTTTGGACTCAAACCAACTTGACGAGAAAATAGTCGATGGAAATGGAACGGCGAGGTATACACGCTCTCTGCCACATCACTCAGGCTCGGGCTATCTGCATATCGATCACTCAAAAACGCAACCGCTTGCGCGATCCGTTCATCTTCAAGCAAGCCCACTGCAGGCACATCACCTTCTTCAACTGGTCGCGTTTCAACATATAAATGTGATCGGCCAGTACCATCTATTCCGCCCTTGCGGATACGCATCCAAGTCGCCACCCCTTCCATATCTAGCACCACATCGTGGATCTGATCATCATCAATCGATGACCAGCGCTGACGGATTACTGCTGGCAACATCTGGCAAAGCTGATCAAGCAGCTCCGGACGCTGACGGTACTTCACTTCGCTTCGCGGGTCAGCTAAAAGCAGTTTGTTATCGCCATCCAGAAGCAGACGCCCCATCTCTCCTTCTGCGATATGCGCAAACTCAACTTTCATAAGCTGCAGCAAAAGCCCAGCGACTTGCGTCTCCGCGGGATCGTACTGCCGATCCTTACGGCCGCATGCCAAATACCAATACACATTACCATCCAAGGATGCTGGCATCATGTGCACAGATACATGCATCCCGCCAAGCAAACCGCCGGACACTTTGCCCGCCGCCTCGCCTTTCTTCTTCGCTTCCTTAAAAAGCTCGTCTGAACTCACCGCTTTTTCGCTCCATTGAGCAAGCGCCACGCCATCAACACCATCCGCAACCAACATCGCATCCGGCTTCACCACGCGAACATCAAGCACGCCCAAAACCAGGGCATCCCACGTCATGTGCTCTTTTACTTGTTCCAGGAAATCGACTGGCGTTGCTAACCACGGAACAACCCACCCGGCTGTTACATCACCGATTTTTGAAAACACCTTGAGCGCTCCAACTGTACGAATTTACTTCACCATCTCCCTCAAACACAAAGGAAGAACCACAACCAGTATTGCGTTAGCCAGCAACCCCGGAAAGACCCAATCCACCACCGTTACTGGCCGCCGTCAAGGTTAACCTTTTTACAATAAATTGCAATTGATATGTAAAAATCCGTGTTTGAGCGGCCAAATCTCGGTCATTCTCCAGGATAATAAGATTGCTCTAAGCTAAATTCTGTACTACCTTTATGGCAATCTATGTGAGCCATAAAGAAGCCCCCTCGATGCGCCCAAAATTGCGGCCAAATGACGTCGCGGTCTGTATGTGGAATTGGTAATTTCCCTATTTTCTCTCGGGAATGCCACTCCAATGTCCCCTCATCAAATGATGTTCGCGTGACTTTTACCGGGTGGGTCACCTCATATAAAAACATAAGCCAATGCATCCGATCATCAAAGCCCGCCTCAGACACAATGCCAGTTAAATGCAGGTCAGATGCCGTCACCGTAAGCCCTGTCTCTTCATAGATTTCACGCACAGCACATGTGGTCGGCGACTCTCCAATCCCCTGCTCCAGCTTCCCTCCCACCGGTGAATACAAGTCTTGATTCGGCGGCCGCCGCCTGTGCAACAACAACACCTGCCCGTCTTCGTCAAACAGATAACATAAAACGGCAATCTTGTATGGCAGCGTGGTATTTTTCACATCGAAATTCGTCATACGTCTTTCACTCTTTCATCGTTGTCATCACATACAGCAAAACCGCCCTGCCATAAGCACAAGCCGCTCCTATCTTAAGACCGTATCGTTCTAAAACAAAACCCCACCAATCTCAGACATGATCCGAGCAGTGAACTAACGCAAAACTCAAGCATTCGCATAGCGTGTGTAATGTAAGACACGTCGTGCGGAAAAGAACAACCATGAGAGCGCAAAAATCGACGATGCAATCACAAAGGCCATCACAAAAATCTCCGGCCCCCGAAAATCTCGTGGGAACATCTGGTAGAAACTCCTCGGCAATGCATCAAACACATAGTACGCACTGATGTTCAATACATAAGTGACCACCGCCAATACCATCAGCGGTCCAGACGCGAGATTCGCCACCTTCATCGCAAAGTGTGGATTCGGCGCCTTGCTTAATGACAACGTCACCATACCCATCATCGCAAGCAACTGAATCACCAAATACGCCACTGAAACAGATACCAGTACGATAATCGGATATGCCTCCCACTCTCGTGTGAGCCGTTCCCACGACCACGCAACAAAAAAATGATCGATCCCCGCCCACAATAAATAATCATGTACGATCCCCACCACTACACAAAATACGGTTATGGGGATCAATAGCCACAACACCAAACGCGCCACCCAATGATGATGCATTGACGGATCATGTATACGGATCTGTCGGCTCAAAACCTTCGGCTTAAACAAAAACAAAATCGTCAGATCCCATAACTTACTGATCCTTCTGTACCACGTATCTGCTCGCCGCGTCGGATCGTCTATCCGGTGATTAGATGGAATCGACATCTCAATCAGCTCGCCGCATTCAGTACATATTGAGTTGCCTTGATAAGTTTCTAAAGCATTCACATGATCGTCTTCGGAGGTAATAGCATTTCTAGAAACTGGGGTAAAAATGTTATATCCGCACCCCTCGCACGTCGCCGGCCAATGTGACCGAGGACGCATCATCATCTGCTTCGAAACCATACGCAACAAAAATAGAATCGCCAAAACCGCCAGCAAAAACAGTACGAAAACCAGCTTATCCGCATGGTTTTGCAACCACTCCTCCATGCTAACTGCAGTCACCGATCTGCTGTTGTAATAGTCCGTATGAAACTGATTAAATGCATCGTTCCAATCCTTCATCGCTTGCGCACTTGGCTGCACGCCATTACTCGACTGCGGATACGGATGCATTATCATCCATTGGTTGTAGGCATAATTGAAATGCTGATGTTGGAAATAAAAAATTGCCTGCAAACCAAAGGCAAACATAGTGATCGTTACAAAAATGGCTGGATAAATAAGGCATACCCGTCGCAGCGCACTTGGATAAGCAGAACGTATCGTCTCACGCGGCTTTGCCATCCGCGGCAAAAACACAAACCCAACCAAAGCAACCGCCAATAACGATATCACCCCAAACCAAACAATCGGCGGCAAAATGACCGTTGGTTCAACACTGAAAAACCAATCATATATTGACCCCGCCAGCCGCCATGCATCCATGCCACCCCGCGCATAACCCAACACATTACACAAAACCGTCGCGGCAGGCACCAGTAACACCGTAACCACCAACACATATATCAATGCGGCCCATATCGGCAAACGCTCCTCACGACCAATCACATAAAACGGTGCCACAGGCGCGAACAGTATAGCCACCCACCACGATAACTGTCTCGGCTTTACCGTCGGCTCGTCATACACAGGCAACCTACGCGTCTTATTTCCCCCCTTATCAAATCCTGCGATCTCGCCAGATGGTTGTTCTTCTTTTATCGCATTACTCATGGTATCGCTCTACACGGATAAACTCGCGGAATAGGCTCACACCATGTTAGACGAAACCGAAGTGATGTTGTTTCAAATACTTCCTAAAAGCATGATCAACAATGATCATTCAATGCTTCTGGGAACTCACAAGAAGAAGAAACTAATGCGGCACTTCCTTCACTGCATTGCGATTCCATGCGGGCACCTTCACCGTGATCGGGGACTCCGACTCGATCACCGTCTGACACGACAGTCGCGAATTGATCTGGTTCCCCGGTGCTTCTTCCACTCGGTCCAATTCGTCGTCCTCCGGCTCACTACAAACCTCTTCGCCCACCTCAAGAAACACGTGGCATGTTGAACACGCACAGACCCCGCCACACGCATGCTCAATATTGATATGGTTATCTAGCGCGATCTCCAAAATATTCTCACCCACAGCTCCCATGCATGTCACTTCAGTCTTGGACGCATCACCCGTCAACGGCTCTGGGTCCTCAAGCAAAAAAGTAATCGGTACGGTTTTGGGGCCGTGATCGTGATCGGAGGCCTTCATATGCATAAGTCAAAATCCTATCGGTATCGTGGGGCACATCAGTAATAAAGCACCCAACAGACAAAATATTCGGTTTAGTAGCACCTTATTTTACACCGCATACTGCTCGGAGTGTAGCACGCCCGGGATCAGTTCTAATAAGGGATCACAGGAGCCGCATGTCTGCGGAAGATGAATTATCGCTGTATATACGATGACAAAACAGATCCATAAAAAACCGAGGCGTATAAGCCTCGGCGACCAATCCTCTTTGGTTTTCTATCACCGGGATTCTGCTTAAGCGCCCCGGCGACACATCACCAGCGGCGCCATGCCGAACAACAATAACGCCATCGCCGCAGGCTCCGGCACAACCGTCGTAAAGATCCCGCTTGATCCGTCGGTGAACGTCAATGCAAACGCAAGCACGTTTTGGTTGTTCAAATCAAACACATCTTGATCAAACGAAGCAATGGTTTTTGTCACTATCCCGGTATCAGTCTCAACATCGAAATCCATGCCGGTATATGCAATCAAATCAAGCGCACCATCCAAGCCCCGTGCATAAAGCGCATCTACATTACTTCCAGCATCATTCGCAATACTCACCAAAAACGTTAGCGTTCCGTTATCGTTGAGCTGCACATACTCCTGATCCCGCCACAACCTATCGTTCGGGCCGCCCGTGTACTTGTATCCCTCTACGTCAAAACCAGCCGCAAGCGATCCTACTTCGTACACCGATTCAAATCCATCGACATCACCCAGATACAAATTCAGCGCTGCAGCAGGCACAGGCATCCCATAAAATAAAAACTCATCTCGATTGTTCAGCGCAAGTGGACCACTCATGGTAAAGAATGCCGCATCATAACTGCCCGCATGGCCGTAGTTCGATGTCGCAATGAATGATAACGCCCCATCCTTATACAAATACAACGATGGCCGCTGCGCATTGATCTCATTAATATGCACGTATACCTGAATAATCGCCGTCCCATTATCATTCAACATTAAACCCTGTGAATGCTTCGGACCAATCTGATAGTACGAACCATCACTCAGCCCCACCGCCTGCGCCCCCGCCTCAATGACCTTCTGATACGTCCCCGCCGACGCATCAAAAAACGTCACATTCCCGTTGAAAGAAAGCCCCGGCACATCCTCGTACGGATACCGATGTGCAAACACTGCATCACCATGACTGTTAGCTGCAAACTTGTACGTCTCATACGGATTTGCCTGAAACGCAAAATCACCACCGCTCACCTCATCTCCCTCAACAAATACCCGGCCAATCCCAGACGACGAAGCACTCAAAAATCCCAAACTTGTCGTGGGCCATCCCGACATGCTCGGTTTGAGCTCTGCCGAAAAATACGTCACATCATCTTCACCCAATTCAAAATAATCCAGCGGCGTCCCATGATCGATTGCATAAACATCAGCAGGATTCGAATCAACCACACCAAACGGTGTCACCGTCCCCGTCCTCGCCAACACAGAACGCACCCCGCCACTAAACATCACCACTTCAAAGGGTGCCGTCGTCGTCCGATCCATCAGCCCGCCATTCCAAGTAGCTGTCCTTTTCACATAACCAATCGTCCCATTGTCATTGATCTGCGTATTCCAAAGTGGGCCGGCATCCTTGTACCCCGTCCGCGAATGACCCACCACCCAACTCGCATCACTCACGACAGACTCAAGCGCAATCCGTCCACCGCCACCATGACGACTCACATAATAGTTCGCATACGTCTTGGTCTGATCCGAATCATCATCATCTACAATCGCCTGAAATACCAGATCACCGTGATTGTTCAAATCAACACGGTCAAACGCTTGGAACGTTTTACTTCCCTGCCCTGCAGCCTGTCCGGTCAACACAACTGTCTCAAAATTTGAAGCGAAAGAAGAATTCGCACTCATCAAAGCCATCGCAACTGAAAGCGCGCACACCCGAAATTTCCCTAGAAACATTTTTACTCTCCAGTGGTAAACTGGTTACTCATTACACATACCAAATCACGACCAATTGATTGTATCGAATCACCACTTGTATTAAAGCGCTTATTCGCACAAAGCTCGTCTGTCCACGTTCTTTTAATCTCATGTAACAATAGGCAAGCTACCATCGCATCAAAACAAGAACCATTAAAAAAAGCTGAGACGCAACTCCGCATCTCAGCCCTATTCTGTTTCAATTTATTGCGAATCATTGCCCGCACCATAAAATCAATCTTCAACCTTCGTTGGGTCCGGCCGGTACAGCTTCGTGTTCAATGCCCAGATCTTCTCCGTGAAATTCCCCGCACCCGGCAACGGCTTACTATCATCCTCACGCGTTTCCAACAACGCCATGTTCATCTTCGCATCCATATTATCCAAGTGCGAAATCAAAATTGCTTCAGGTGTCGCGGGTATCTTCAGTGCCCCAAACTCAGGCTCGCCGTGATGTGACAAAATAATATGGTTCAACACATTTCGGATCGCCCGTGAAACCGTCACCGGCTCCTCCGGATCATTTTCCAAGCCCGCGATCTTCTCTTGCAACATCAACACACCCTGTGCGATATGCCCCACCAACTGCCCCTCATCCGTATATGAAAACCCAGTCGACCACGCAAGTTCAACACACTTGCCAAGGTCATGCAGGAACAAACCAAACAAAACTACATCCCGGTTCACGTTTGGATACATCGGCAAAACCGCATTCGCCAAGTACATCAGCGACCGTGTGTGCTCAAGTAGCCCGCCGAGATAAGCATGATGCAATACTTGAGCCGCAGGTGCCTGACAAAACTTATCCATCAAATCACCATCCGACAGGTACGCATTTGCCAGTGCCTTAAGCGTTGGATCCTCTATCGAGTTCAGTAAGCCCACCACATCAGAGAACATCGCATCAACGTTGTACTTCGTTGCGGGCAGTAACTCTCGTAACTCCGCATCCGTTGGTTCATGCGGTTTGATATTCTGAATAATCAACTGAATCTCACCCTGATATGGCTGCGTCTGCGCCTCAATCCACACAAAGCCATCCGTCGGTAAAGACTCATAAAGCTGCTCCGTGGCACTCCACATCCGTCCAGGCGTCCGTCCTGTCTTATCCGCAATCAGGCACTTCAGGAAGGGCTTACCATTCTTCGTCGTGCCCAATTGGCAGTTCTGGATCGCGTAAACACCGTCTACATATTGGTTTGCAGCAAGATTATTGATGTAGGTGTGGGTCATCTGCACTGGTTTTATCCCTCTATGGTGGGGCGGTTTAAAAAGATTCCCGGAGGTTATGTGGGTGGAATTGGGACATGTTACCGCACATCGGCGCTTAGGGCGACCCCGACTGTGCAATTGCAGCGACACTACCATGACAAACCACTCCGCCAAAGCAGGGAAGTTCAGAACCCACTCAGGGTTTGGATTGAGGTAAACATCGCTCACGTCTAAGCCTGCGAGCTAATCCGTGAGTACACACCATGTAGGGATGTTAGCGCAAGAAGTGCTTCCCAAGATGGGCTACAATTTCCCGATTATGAACGTGATACAGGGAAACAATCCGCAACCCGGGGGAGGCGACAACACCAGTAACCATCCTGATGCAGTGATCAATCTTGCGATTGAGACCAGCAGCCGGCGTGGTGAAATTGCGCTTGCCCGCGGGGATGAACTGATTGAAACCCAAGAACTCCCGCAGAAAAAACGGCACAACGTCGACCTCATGGAAACAGTCGACCAACTCTTTACCAAGCACAATCTTAAGCCGAACGACCTTAGTGAAGTCTATCTTTCTAGTGGCCCCGGTAGTTTCACCGGCTTGCGCATCGGTATTGCAGTTGCCAAAATGCTCTCTCTCGCTGGTAATGTGAGGCTTGTCAATGTGCCTACACTCCAAGTCGTCGCGTTCCCACCAGAATGGCGGCCATCCTACAAAGGCGACCGCCCCGATGATGCATGGGCCTACGAACAACATGGCTTCATCGAGCCCGGCACAGAGCGCGAAAAACTCATCGGCGCCGCGTTAAACATCAAAAAAGAAACTATGTACTGTGCCCTCTATCGGTGGGGTGACATCCGACTGCGAGAAAGTAAAGGTAGACTCGAAACCGTTGTGCAACCCGCAGTTCGAAATTGTGAAGAACTCTCTGAAGCGGTCATGGTTGCGTGCGGTAAAACCGGCGCGCTCATCCCTGGCGGCACCTTCGTCGGCGAGGTCTTGCCAGAGGATTTCATGAAAGCCACGCGCGGCGAACACCGCACAGGTATCATGGCGTCCATCCAAAGATTGCTTGAAAACAAACACCTTCAATATGTCATCGGCGACGATGCACGACCTCGTGCCGAAAGCCTTTGGGTACTGGGCCGCGATCTTGCCAAACAAGGCCGTTTTGCCGACCCACGCACTCTCAGCCCTGCTTATGTTCGCGAGCCTGAAGCTGTCACCCTCTGGAACCAGCGTCATGGCGAGGATGATTCGCCGAAAAAATAACCCTCACTTCAACATTCGATAATCCTCCCATTTTGGCTAGCCCCTGCTCCACGCTACAATATTTCGCTGCACCGCACCGCGGAGCCCCCAACCAGACAGGGTAAGGCGTCTGGACCCCGGAAGTCCTTCCCCCGAAGTTTGATCTTGATCAAATGGACGCAGGGCATCCGCATCGAAAGTGAGACGCGCCATGAGCGTGCCTGAATCAAACTATCTTCCCAAAATTGTCATCGTTGGCCGCCCTAATGTGGGCAAATCCTCTCTCCTAAATATGCTTGCCGGCAGGCGGATCAGTATTGTTGATCCAACGGCGGGTGTGACGCGCGACCGTGTTTCTGCTGTCGTTGAGATCGAAGACAAAAATCCCAAAGAAGAGCCACATTACGTCGAGGTCGTTGACACCGGCGGGTACGGCATCGAAGACTCGCAAAACCTCACGGCTGATGTCGAACGTCAGATTGATGTCGGTATTGCTGACGCGGAACTCGTCCTGTTTGTAGTCGATGCACAGCAGGGACTGGTCCCGCTTGATTACACTGTGGCTGAAGTTTTGCGCACCGCCAACCTGAAAAAACCTGTTGTCCTAATTGCTAATAAAGTCGATGGTGAAACACACGAACCCGGTGCTTATGAAGCGGCAGCACTCGGCTTTGGTGAACCCATCATGCTCTCTGCCAAAAACGGCAACAACCGATGGGAAATCTATGATGCCATCCGCGCCAACATCGACTTTGATCACCTCCGCTCCATCGGCGAAGCTGACACCCCACCGGACGATGGCATCAAGTTCGCGCTTGTCGGCAAACGCAACGCAGGCAAATCAACCTTTGTCAATGCACTTGCGGGTGACAACCGTGTGATCGTCTCTGATGAACTCGGCACTACCCGCGACTCGGTCGATGTTCGCTTCCAGATCGGCAATCAAAAATACACCGCCATCGACACCGCGGGTATGCGCAAACGCAAATCCCTTCAAGACGATATCGAATACTACTCACACCATCGCGCGTTGCGTTCGGTTCGTCGCGCCGATGTTTGCTTGTTTCTGATTGATGCGGCGGTGCCTATTTCACAAGTAGACAAACAGCTCGCTGCTGAGATCGTCAAGCATTACCGTCCTACAGTCATCGTGATTAATAAGTGGGATCTTGCAGAAAAGAAATACACACAGGAAGAATATGTCGAGTACATGGACAAAGCACTCGGCAACCTGAACTTCGCCCCTATCGTCTTTACTAGTGCCAATAAGAATCAAGGCATGAAAGAAGCGCTCAAACTTGTCAAAGCACTCTACACACAATCAAACTACCGCATGCCCACCAGCGAACTCAACAGCTTTATCATGGACCTCATGCAGCTTCGCGGACCCAGCGGCGGCAAGGCCGGCAAACGCGCGAAAATTTACTACGCTACACAAGTCGATGTTGACCCTCCTTCCATTGTCCTTAACGTTAACCACCCTGAACTCTTTGATAACAACTATCAGCGCTACCTCATGAACCGCCTGCGCAACATGGTCCCCTTCCCGGAAGTTCCGATCCGTTTGATGATCCGCGGTAAAGAAAAAATCTCTGCCGAAGAACGACTTCGACGCAAAAAACTCCAAACCGAGCCCATGCAAGCTCCCGATGGCTACCATATCGTCGAAGATGTCGATATCCCCGACTTCCCGGAAGTTGAAGAATTTTAGACCAATCAATAAAACCCTATAAAAACAGACTTCTTGTTACGCCGCCCAAGTCCAAACCAAGCGGCGTTTTTTATTGCCTACTCCAGTCGCGCCGCCTGTCACGACTGTAACCGCCATGCCTTTCGCGCCGACACAAGCCCCTCCGACAAACCCGCGTTACACGTACAACTCGTTCATTTCAACTTCCACAAGCGACGATGGAGGGGAAAGAAGTATCTGCCAGCAGTTCAAAATGCTTCAATTACTTCTTGGGGGATTGATTTATGGCTGGGAGAATCAAGATGTATCACGCCACTTGGTCACGCGTCCTAAAAACCACGACCATATTTACCTGCATCACAATTGTTCTGTTCACACAAGCTTGCCAAGGGCCTTACTACCCTACGGCCAATCCCACTAAAGTTGAAGATGGTCGTAATGGTAGTTATCGCGTTACTGAAAAAGATAATGGCGCGCTTGTTTACATTAACATCGGCCAGCGTCTTTATGTCTCTCTTAAAGCCAACCCCACCACCGGCTACCTCTGGACCCTTGGTCAGGACCAGCCCGCGGTCCTCAATCCCCTCGGCGAGCCGGTCTATACACCCACCAAAGAAACCAAGCCCAATGGTGAACTCGTTGGCTCCGGCGGCACATCGACTTGGACTTTTCTCGCTCAAAAAACCGGCATCACCAACGTCCGTTTCATCTACCATCGCCCATGGGAAGCCGATGAAAAACCTGCCAAAACCTATCGCATCACTGTCCACGTCATCAAAGATAAAACGACCAGCTATCCTCTACAACGCGACAACGCCGAAATGAAAAAAGAAGCCATTCCCAATCATTAATCTCACATCATCTAACAAAACTGCGTTGAGGTCAGACTGATCCACCTTCGATCCTCTGAATGTCCGCGCCCAGCGCTTGCAACGTTAACTCCATCCGTTGATACCCTCTATCCAAGTGATAGACGCGGTTAATCATCGTCATACCACGCGCAGCAAGTGCGGCCAACACCAATCCCGCCGACGCGCGCAAATCTGACGCCATCACCGGTGCACCGACCAATTCGCGCTCACCTGAGATCATCACCGACGCGCCGATCCGAGTACAGTTTGCGCCCATGCGTGACAACTCCGGCACGTGCAAAAACCGGTCTGGAAAAATCTTCTCTGTTACCACCGAGTTCCCCTCAGCCAGACATAAAAGTGCCATCAACTGCGCCTGCAAGTCCGTCGGAAAACCCGGGTGCGGCTGCGTCACCACTTGCACAGGACTTAACCGCCTTGCCGCTGTCACACGTACCGTGTCTCTTAATCCCGGCAGCGCTCCAGCTGCGCGCGTTTTCTTTTGTAACGTCACCACGCCACCGTCTGATATTTCCCCAGCAGCCTCTGCTACATCACCCGCCTGAGGTATTGTTGTGAGCTCAACACCTACCGCGCGGAACCGATCGATCGCTGCGGTCAATGTCCGCGTTGGGAAGTTACTCAGCGTGACGTCACCGTTGGTAATCGCCGCTGCGATGACATACGTCCCCGCCTCAATCCGGTCCGGCATGACCATATGATCCACCGCGCCTAACTTCTCCACACCCTCCACTGTAATCACCGGCGAGCCTGCTCCGCTGACTTTCGCACCCATCGCGTTCAGCATTGCGGCGAGGTCTTCAATCTCAGGCTCACAGGCAGCGCTCTCAATCACGGTGACGCCTTCGGCCAACGTCGCAGCACTCATAACATTCGCTGTCCCCAAAACCGTCGATCCGTTCGGCCCACCCAAAAACAGGTGCGCCCCCTGCAACCTTGTTCCAGGTCCGCCCGGGGCTTCTGCCGTGATATAGCCTTCATCCAACGTGATTTTTGCACCCAGCGCTTCAAGTCCACGCAGATGCAAGTTCACCGGCCGATCGCCGATCGCACACCCACCCGGCATAGAAACCTTCGCGACCCCCCGCCGACCCAATAGCGGCCCAAGCACACAAATCCCCGCACGCATCGTCCGCACGATGTCATAATGCGCCACCGACTGATCACGATCCGTCGTATGCAGGTTCAACGTCGACCCTTCTTCGTGGGTCATTTCTTTGCCCAAAGACGGCTCGGCATTGATGCTTGTGCCAAGGGTTCCAAGCAGCTTCAGCATGTTTCGGATGTCAGAAAGATTCGGCACGTCTCGCAACACCACCGGCTCATCGGTCAGCAAACCTGCCGCCATGAGCGGTAACGCTGCGTTCTTTGAACCATGAATCCGCACCGAACCGCTGAGCCGTTTTCCGCCTTGAATTTGAAATGCATCCATAGACGGATCGTCCCACATTACCCTCCGTTCAGCAAGCCCTGTCTCCTCCGACAATCCTCCCCACATCCTGCCCCATCATGTCGCTGCTCCGTCTCCTCAACTTTTTGTACACGCCCACCAAAATCCGCATAATGAAGACGTTCCCCGCAGCGGTCTCAAGGCCATACCATTCAACCTTTCAGTGGTTGTGAGAAATCACATGACCAAAGAGCAAACCGAAAAAACGATCACCGAAACGATCTGTACGCTTGTCTATTCCGCCGGCGACGGGCTTCCAGTTGCTATGTATGACGGAGTGCTTCAGTCCGTCCTTCGTGAAAAGGGCTTTGATGTCTCCGTCACCAATATCCCCAGCGGCATGATCTATCTCGTGGACAACCAGGTTGCTGTTGCCCTGTTTTCCAAAGGTGCCGACCCTGCTGCCATCCGCACACAGCTCCAAACCTACGTCGACAACACCCCATCCCATCCCCTCGGCCTGCTCGTCAATTTCGCCATCTACCCCCCTCTTGAGGGCGTCACCCGGCTTTAATCGCTCCTAACACACCAATGTTAGAAAAGTCACGCACGGGCTTGATCTCATTCAAGAATCAATTATCATTAACAGCTCGTGACCCGTCATGCACGCACCATATCGTGGCTTATGCTTGGACTCATGCTGTTCCAGTTCGCTGGGGCCGCACATTTTGTCCACTTGGTGCAAAAACACGTCACGCCTAAAGCGACCACGCCTCTCGTTGTTGTAGATCATAGTCATAACCTTGATCACACGACCCATCACAACGCTGAAATCTGCTCCGATCTCAGTGGCACCAACGAGCAGCTTTTTAAAACCTGTGTCCTCTGCCTGACCATCACCTCGGTCAACAAGAACCTCCTGCTGACTAAGTCGTCCCAACTCGCACATTCCAACCACATGACCCGTGCGTTCATGCCACCCAGCACGATCGCGCCACGGTCCAACCGCAATGCTAACCTCGCGCGCGGCCCCCCTCTTTTTTCTTAAAACACTTCTTCACGTTTTCTTGACGTTGCGGCGCGCACGCTTTTTTGTTTCAGTGCGCGCTCAATGAACGCTCGTATCCATTTCAAATATCAATGATCCGCGCTGGCCATCCGCGCGAGCTTTTGGACCAACTCGCTCTGCGATAGGTTCACGCTTACCGATGCACCAGCGCTTCATGGAGCTTTCTTATGAACAGGCCCAGCGCATTTACACTCATCGAGCTGCTTGTGGTCATCAGCATCATTGCCTTGCTTATTGGCATCCTCCTGCCCGCGCTCTCCAAAGCGCGCGGTGCCGCTCGCACCATGCAGTGCCTCTCTAATATCCGCCAACTCGAAGTCGCCCACTATGCATATATGGTCGACAATGACGGCGAACTTGTTCAAGCCAATCTCGCCCACGGCAGTGCACACGGCTCACACGAACCTTGGTTCGAAACGCTTGCCAAGCACTATCAAGTCGAGTTGATCGTCCGCAGCCCCGTAGATGAATCCCCCCACTGGGGACCCTTCCCTGAAGGCGATCCCATCCCCGGCTCGCCCGCCAACCAACGGCGCGTCACTTCCTATGGCATCAACGATTTTCTCGATTCCGAACTCGTGCCGTGGGGGCCTTGGGGCATCGGGCATACCAATGGGCACTACACCCTCGACAACGTCAAGAATCATACAGGCACCGTTCATTTTCTCGTGATGGCTTTTGAAGGCAATTTCGCCGGTTCGGACCATGTCCACGCTGGCAATTGGGCCCCCAATGTCGCGCTGGCGCATCTTGCACCAGCCAACGCATCGGACCAATGCGAAATCGCTGCGCACGGCGGACCACCTGAAAACTTTCAATCCATCAGCAACTGGAGTTTCCTCGACGGGCACGCAGAAACCACCGCCTTTGAAGAAGTGTACGAGTCGCCCGCAGCCAACAGCTTCGACCCCATGGTTGCAAGGTAAGGCTGTCAATAATCGGCGGGGGATGCCAACCAATGAAGCGCAGTGTTTGCGCAACATCAATAACCCAAACATTCAACATTCATGATGTCACATCATGAGGAGAAAAACCATGAAACCAAATACACACACGATTTTTACAGCAGCAGCGATCACCGCATTGTCTTGTACATGCTGCGGCAAAACAGAGGCTGCCGAAGGACACGCTGATGTTCTCTTCGGCTCGTCCAACGGACAACTCATCACCCTCAGCGAAGCCACCGGCAGCGTGCTGCAATCAAGCGTTTTTGAAGCAGAATTGCCCGCATCCTTCTTCACCACCGATCCCGGCTTCAATGTCGAAGCAGATGAATACCCCGTCGGCTTTGGCGCGCCGCTTCCCAACACGGACATCACCTTCACCATCACCGCCGCCACACTTGCCGGCAACACCAGCAACCTCTTCTACTGGGATGCTGACGGGAATGTCAATTTCAATCCACTGGCCACAGGTACAACCCTGTCGGTGCTCAAGCCCACCGGCCCCGGCACTTCACTTTCTGCTGTGGCAAATGGCTCGGCCAACGATGTTGCTGGTTATGCAATTGACACCACCAACAACGACGGTGGGATTCATAAACACCTTCAATTCTTTATGCAGGACGATGACACTGCTGTTGCTGCCGGGATTTATATCCTCCCGCTTACCTTCAGCCAAGCAGGACTCAACGATAGCGACACGACCTTCCTCATTTTCGCCACCGATGGTATTTCTGAAGAAGCACACGAAGCGGCGGCAGGCTTTGTGACCGCCTCCATCCCAGAGCCCGCTTCCATGATGCTGCTCGCGTTCGGCGCAGGTCTCGCCACACTCCACCGCAAACGCGCCTAATCAGCGCTTAGACAACTTCATACAACAAACAAGGGCGACCAAACGGTCGCCCTTTTCCTATGATTCGCGATTAAACTCATCCACGCGGGCCGCAGTTACTTCATCTCACATCTTTCTACCCTACAATCCCCTTCTCTTTCAGCACCGCCACCAGCTTCTCAACCGATTGCTCAACGGACATCTCATCAGTTTTCAGATGCACCTCGGGCTGCTCCGGCGATTCAAAGTCCTGCCCCACCCCCGTCATGTTCTTGATCTCACCGGCGGCCGCCTTCTGATACAGCCCCTTCGGGTCGCGCTGCTGAACCACCTCCAATGGACAATCGACAAACACTTCAATAAACGTCAGCCCTGCCTCTTCGTGCAACTTCCGCACAGCTTCGCGCCCGGTGCGGAATGGCGAGATGAACGACGTGATCGTGATCATCCCCGCATCGGTAAATAGTTTGGAGACTTCACCGACCCGCCGAATGTTTTCGGTGCGATCTTCTGCGCTAAAACCAAGATTCGCATTCAGCCCGTGCCGCACATTATCCCCGTCCAAGCGGTATGCGTGCCGCCCTAGCTCAATTAGCTTCTGCTCAAGCGCGACCGCAACGGTGGACTTGCCCGAACCGGACAATCCTGTGAACCAGAGAGTGGCGCCACGTTGCCCCATATTCGCGGCGCGCGTTTCAGGACTGATTTCGCCGGCATGCCAGGTGATGTTGGTTGCTTTACGTTCGCTCATGATTCAAACCTGTTTCCTGTGACGATTCTCACTGTATCATGATAGGGGAAAGCGGCTGTGCGGCTCAACTCGACCAACAAACAAATGGAGACGCCACCGATGCAATCCTATCATCTGCCTTGTTTACAAACGATTTTTGATCATACACCTCTGAATACCGCCATGACGCAACTAGTCGGCCAACCGTCCGATACTGATTCTGAACTGTTACAACTTGTGCAAGATGCTATCTATGATCCGCACATCACATCGCACCCTGAACTCCATGCGGGCCTGTGGCTTTATGCAGATCAGCTAGAACGATCACATCGCATCAGCCAATCCATCAGTTCTCCAACTGGTTCGTACTGGCACGGCATCATGCACCGACGCGAAGGTGATTTCTGGAACTCAAAATATTGGTTCCGCCAAGCCGCAAACCACCCAGCCATGCAATCAAGCCGTCTTACAGACTATAACCCATTTGATTTTGTCGATGCAGTTGAAGCAACACATCAAGCTGGTGAAGATCACTCACTCGATCTCATTCACATACAACAGCAGGAATGGCGTATGCTGTTTGATTGGTGTTTGGCAAACGCAAACAAAACCACTTTATGACTGAGATGGGGAAAGCATGTTGTAAACCAAGGGTGAACTCACCGCTATCACATCATACAACGCATGTGTCGCCACCACGATCCCAAACCCGCGAGCCAGATAAACTGCCGCAAAATAAATCCCTGCCACTGTGTAGAACGCAAACATTCCAAGCGCCTGCGCATCCGGGTGTACCCATGCAAACGCCAGCGATGAACCTAGTACCGCACCCATTGCCCCGACATACGGCGGCAGTGCCAATACATCCACCAGTAACGTATGCAATAACGCAATCCCGATCAGTCGAAACAATAACTCTTCATAAATTCCCGCTCCCACCGACAACAACAACCCCGCTTGCAAATCCGGTATACCCCCAGAAGCACCATTGCCTGCAGCTTCTGCCGCCTGTAACACCGCTACCGCTTCGCTCCCACCCTGCTGTTCCCGCATCACAATTGCAGCAAACACCAACAACGGCAACGTCCACACTAACGACTCCACCCACATGATTACATACAGCCGAAACTCCGGCTTCCACGGATCACGTCGCACCAAATGCCAGCAAAACAGCACCACCACCAAAATCAAACCTGGCAAATAATAACCCGTCACCCCAAACAGATTAAAAAACTTCGACAGCAGCAACTCTGCCTTAAGCGTTGGCAGTGTGTTCCCGTTTTCCCTCACATAAAGCAATGCGCCCAACTCATACAACACAATCAGCGGCAGCAAAAACAACAACCCCTGAAACGGCCAATGCGTCCGCTCCCAGTACGTCGTCAATGATTTAACCTCAGATTTGGACGCTTGTCCCTTCTGATTCATAGATCCATCTCATTCAGTCGTGATACGATCTCAGTCTACCCACAAAACATATCTAAGCGCTGATTAGTAGTTCAACACCGCATGCACATGGTCATACGACTTGATCTTCTCCCGACCATTTAAAAAGCCCAACTCAATCAACACGGTCACCCCCAAAATGTCACCACCCAAATCATCAATTAGATCGCAGCACGCTTTCATTGTTCCCCCTGTTGCCAAAAGATCGTCCACCATCAAAACTTTCTGCCCCTTCTGCACCGCATCTGTATGGATCTCCAACGTATCTGTCCCATACTCCAAATCATACGTGATCGCCTTCGTTTCACTTGGCAATTTATTTGGTTTACGGATCGGCACGAAACCCGCAGACAGCGCCTGGGCGATCGCTGTCCCAAAAATGAACCCGCGGCTCTCAGCTCCACACACCACCTCAATCCCTTTCCCACGGAACGGGCTCGCCATTAGCTCCACTGCCATCGCCAAACCCGACGGATCCCGCAATAGCGGCGTGATGTCCTTGAACAACACCCCTTCCTTTGGATAGTCCGGAATGTCACGAATCAATTCCTCAAGATTCATCGTATTCATCATCTGGCAGCACCCGCTGTTGATGGTTCTATGGCCGCAGCACAAACGCTTCATGCCTGCCCCGCAATTGTAATTCAAATTACAAGCCTCGTCCCGCCAACAAAAAAACCCGTCTAACCAGACGGGCTTTCATCTATTTTACATGTTGCCTTGCAGCTTATACCAGCAAGCCAGCCGGATTCTCAAGCAGCGACTTAAACGTACTCATGAACTCCGCTGCCACAGCACCATCTAGCACACGATGGTCTGCGGAGATGGTCGCATTCATCACATGACCGATCACAATCTCGCCATCCTTCACGACTGGCTTCGCTGCCGCGCCGCCTACCGCCAAAATCGCAGCCTGCGGCGGATTAATGATCGCAGTAAACGACTCCACCCCATACATTCCGAGGTTTGAAATCGTAAATGTGCCATCACTCATTTCTTCTGGCGTTAATCCAACCTCACGCGCCTTGGTCGCGATCGCTTTCGTCTCGCTACTGATCTGACGCATCCCCTTTATATGCACATCACGCAGCGTCGGCACAATCAACCCGCCGCCTTTTTCTTCCGGGAGCGCAACCGCAATGCCGATGTTCACCGTGCCATGCTGCACGATTGTGTCGCCAGCCCATGACGAATTGGCCACAGGATGCTGCACGAGTGCCAGCGCACTCGCACGCACAATAAAATCGTTCACCGACAGCTTCACACCCTGCGATTCAAGCTGACCATTCAGTGTTTTTCGCAATTCCAAAACAGGATCCATATCCACCGCTACTGTCACCTGGAAGTGTGGCACAGTCGTTTTACTTTCGACCAATCGCTTTGCGATCGTCTTCCGCATCCCGTTAAGCTGCGTCGTTTTACCTTCTAATGCACCGGCTGCACCCGCAATCACAGCCGCCGGTGGCGCACTCGTCGCAGGCGCAACACTCACAGCTGCACTTCCGGAAGCACCGCTCGCTGCTGCTAAAATATCCTTCTTAATAATCCGTCCATCTGGACCAGATCCACTAATCGTATTGATATCCACCCCATGCTCATCTGCCAGCTTCCGAGCTAATGGCGAGATCTTCACTTTCCCGCCCTGCGCCTTCGGCGCCGTTGCAACCGCTGTCGCACTTCCGGGGGCAGGTGTACTATCTGCACTCGGCGCACCACCATCACCAGCCGGTGTTTCGCCACCTGATCCACTACCCGCCGCCGCTATCGCATCCTCCGCGGACTCACCATCCTCTGCCAACACAGCAATCAGCGATCCCACCGGCACTGTCCCACCTTCCTCAATAGCGAACTTCGCCACCACCCCATCATCAAATGCCGACAACTCCATCGTCGCCTTGTCCGTTTCCACATCCGCGAGATGATCCCCCGAAGCTACCTTGTCCCCGACACTGACGTGCCATTTCACAAGCGTTCCCTCTTCCATCGTGTCAGACAATCGCGGCATGGTTATTTCAATGGGCATTGGCGATGCTCCTGTAGCTTCTTAACTGATTGATTCCACTCTGATCCGGTCCCAGCTGCGTGTTTCCACGAGCCAAGAATCGCCCTATCCTAGCATTTTGCCATCAAGTTGTCCCATTACACCGCCCTGTAGTAGGCTCCCGTCCCCCTGCATCGCTTTTCAGCAACATCCTTCTGTTGCTGAACTTCTGCGCAGCAAAAATATTGGCCATTTCTTGCTGCCGCCTTTTTCTCACACTTTTGATCCCTGTCCATGCGTCCCAGTGCCGCCTTCAGCCCTACCCTCACAAAAAATTCTCATACGTGCGCTCTATTGGCAAGCCCTTTGCATCAGATTCCTCCGCATGAGCAGCCCAGCAGCAAACCGCTGACGAATTCAGCAACTGCCCACCTGTTCATCCAAGCCGGCACAAACCGTCGGCTATCCAACCAACTTCGTACATGGGAGTTTAAAAATGTACGGCTACCTCCTCGACATGGACGGCGTCATCTACCGCGGAACCGAACTCATCCCCGGCGCTGACGGATTCATTCATCATCTACTCGAACATGAGATCCCTTTCCTCTTCCTCACCAATAATTCACAACGTACCCGTCGCGATGTTGCGACCAAACTCCGACATTTCGGCATCGACGTCGGCGAACAACATATCTTTACCTGCGCCATGGCTACCGCGCGCTTCCTGCAAAATCAAAAACCAAACGGCACCGCCTACGTCATCGGCGATGCTGGACTCACCACCGCCTTACACCGCAACGGCTACGCCATCGTCGATAAAAATCCCGACTACGTCGTCGTCGGCGAGACCCGCATGTTCACTTTTGAAATGCTCGAAGCTGCCACCAACATGATCCTGAGCGGCGCAAAACTCATTGCCACCAATCTCGATCCCAACTGCCCCACACAATCAGGCTCTCGCCCTGGCTGCGGTGCCGTCGTTGCACTTCTCGAAAAAGCCACCGGCATCCAAGCCTTCTCGCTCGGCAAACCCTCCCCCATCATGATGCGAGCCGCGCGCAAAGAACTCGGGCTCTCCGCAGACCAAACCGTTATGGTCGGCGACACCATGTCCACCGACATCCTCGGCGGACTACAGCTCGGATACAAAACCGTCCTCGTTCTCTCAGGTAGCACCACCAAAAACGACCTCACTCAATACGCTTACCAGCCAGACCTCATCATCCCCTCTATCGCGCACCTCGACCCATTCCAACCCAGCTTCCAAAAAGGAAACACGCTCCTCACCGTCTAAACAAAAACGACAATCTTTCAAACCCAACTTCAGCTTCTAGGCTGACATTTCCAAGCAGCTCGCACATCCCCCTCCTTGATGTGCGAGCTTTTTTATTTCCCAACAATTCGTACCAATCTAGTCCATCACACACCCTTTAATCTCCCTTAAAATTCCCATGTATCACCCACCCCAATCCGTTAAAATGGCTGGCCATGAATCTCACCACAAATTACCTCGGCTTTACCCTTCCTCACCCACTTATTCCTGGCGCCTCCCCCCTCACTTTCAATCTTGATTCTGTTCAAGCCCTCCTCGATGCCGGCGCCCCCATGCTCATCATGCGATCGCTCTTCGAAGAAGACATCCGCATTGCTCATGAGCGTAAAACCAATCCCAACACCCCTATCCCCGATTATCTCAGCCCCACCCTTACCGCCGACCCCGAAGATTACCTCACGCGCATCGAGCAAATTAAAAACATCACCAACGTCCCTGTCGTCGCTTCTATCAACGGCTCCACTCCCGGTGGATGGATCAAATACGCCACCCAAGCACAGAACGCCGGTGCCGACGCCATCGAACTGAACATCTATCGCATCACTACCGAACACGACCTCACATCCTCTGACATCCAGTTTGAAGACATCCAGATCGTCTCCGAACTTTCTCGCAAACTTTCCATCCCCCTCGCAGTGAAGATCACACCCTTCTATACATCACTCCCTGCGTTTGTCCAAGCACTCGATGAAGCTGGCGCGAACGCCATCGTTCTCTTTAACCGCTTCTTCCAACCTGACATCGACATCGAAACCCGCACGCTCTCCTATCGCCTCTCTCCTTCAACCTCCGATGAACTCAACATCCGCCTCCGCTGGCTCGCCATCCTCTCCCCCCAAACCCGCTCCCCACTTGCCGCCACCGGTGGACTCCACTCTCACACCGACATCATCAAAGCCATCATGGCCGGTGCTTCTGTCTGCCAGCTCGTCTCCACCCTCATGATCAATCAGCCCACATACCTTGCCTCCCTCCTCGAACAACTTTCGCTGTGGCTTGAAGCCCACAACATCTCCTCTCTCTCCGAAATACGTGGCTGCATGAACTTCAACAACATCGACGAACCCCGCGCCTACGAACGCGGCAACTATCTTCAGGTTCTCAAAAACGCCGCGGCAAAAACATCCCCTCCCTGTTAATCACCCTTCTCACACACATCTTCGTACACCACAAAAAAACACCGCCATTACTGCGGTGTTTATCATTCAGCTTAAAAACAGATACTTGCTGCAGCATCTCCCCAAACCTTAACTCCCCGCCCCCACCAACTTCTCTTCACCGATTGTCACCAGTGTCATCTCACCTGGCATATTATCCTTCAAAAATCCGTTCAATCCTTCAAGCGTCACGCCATCTACTTCTGCCGCCCACTGGTCCAATGTCTTTGCACTGCCGCAGATGTATTGCTCCGACGCAATCGCGCTCGCTCTTGCGCTGGTCGACTCACCCTGCATAACCAGTCGCGATTTCATCCCGACAATGGCCCGCCTAAACTCATCTTCACTCACCCCTTCGTGCACTCGCCGCAGCTCCGCAACCAAAACATCCAGCGTTTCCTGCGCACGCGCCGTTGTCGTACCGGCATACGCAAACATCATCCCACGATCACGCTGGCTCCCATAGCTCGCATATACCGAGTAACACAGCCCACGCTTCTCGCGCACCTCCGTGAACAATCGTCCGCTCATCCCGCCCGACAGCACACTCACCGCCGCCTTCTGCAGTATCGACCGCGCATCATTCTCCGGCACCGCATCATATGCCAGTGCAATATGTGTCTGTGACGTCTCCGCCCCCAAATGCGTCTGGCCACGCGCCCCTTCTTCCCCTGGCTTCACCGCTTCCGCATCACCCTTCCACCCTTCAAACAATCCTTCCAATTGATCGCATACCTGTTCCCAATCAAACAAGCCACTGAGCGCCAAGATACTACCGCCTGGCCTGCAGCGCGCTTTCCAAAAATCATACACATCCGCACGCGTCATCCCTTTGATCGCTTCTGCCTCGCCCAATGGACTGCGCCCAAATGGCTTGCGGTGATGCTTCTCCCTTAGCTCATACATCACCTGCTGTTGCGGCTCATCCTTCAATCCTTCAATCGCTTGCAACCCTAATAGCCGCGTTGGCTCCAACCCCTCCTCATCCAAATGCGGCTTTGTCACCATGCTCACCAATAGTGGCAGCGCTTCGGTGACCTTCTCACCAATCATCGTCGCACTCACCTTCAAGTGCTGCGTATCCACTTGTGTTGATCGGTCCACCCCAAGCATATCCAGCGCATCTGAAAACTCGCGTGCATCCAATTCTCCGGCACCCCGACACATCATCTCACTCAACATCGGAGCCACACCTAGCTTATTTTCAGGCTGACTCCCCAAACCCGCCGGTACGAGCATACTCATCGCCAGAGAAGCCGCACCCGGCATCTGCTCACCAAGTACCGTCACACCACATTGCAAACGCTTCTGATTGATCTTTTCCATAACCCCACATGATACCCCATCCCCACCCATTCCGTCTCATCACCCACAATTGCAATCTTTTCTTTCTCACCCACCTTTTACAAACAACCATTATCCCGCTACCGCATAATCATGTTCAGCATTGAACGCACTCAGCGTCACACGATCTTTCCCGTTCCGCTTCGATGTGTACAACGCCTCATCCGCACGTTTCAACAAGTCTTCAACCTTCATCTGCTCACCCGGCAGCATCGCCGCCACACCGACACTCACCGTCACACCACGTCCCAAACGATCCTTAATCAGATCATCCTCACGCACTTCCTTCCACAACCGCATCGCAGCCTTCAACGACTGTCGCCCACCAACATCAGGTAAAATCAATGCAAATTCGTCACCACCAAACCGACAAGCCACATCCGACCGTCGGCTAACCTCTCCAAGCAACACACCAACTCGTTTGATGACATCGTCCCCGTCCGGATGGCCAAACTCATCGTTCACTTGCTTAAAATAATCAACATCCAACAACAACAAACCACAACAACTCTTATTACGTTGAGCGCGGTGTATCTCTTGTTCAAGGCGATCATCAAAGTATCGCCGATTATGTAAACCCGTCAGACCATCGCGGCGGGCCTCTTTCGTCAACATGCCAAGCAAACTCTGAATCTGCAGCGCAGATCGAACTCTTGCTCGAAGCTCTAGCTTCTCAAACGGCTTGGTCACATAATCCATCGCACCTAACTCAAACCCCTTCACCTTCTCTGCCACATCATCAAGTCGTGTCAGAAAAATAATCGGAATATCATGCGTCGCTGGATCTGCTTTCAATCGCTGGCAAACCTCAAATCCACTTAAACCCTTCATGGTGACATCCAACAAAATCAAGTCTGGCCGACGCTTGTTAATATTTGCAATCCCTTGCATTCCCGTCGTTGCAACATGCAATGTTACATCCAAATCCGCTAAGTACTTTCGTACCAATTTATGGATCAGCTTTGAATCATCAATCAATAAAATAGATTGGGTCTTACTCAATCAAGCCTCACTCTCTAACGTAACACCGCCAAGACTTACACGCCGACAAACATCTAATAACGCCTCCGCTGCGCCGACAATCTCATCCACAGAACAATCACAACGAATCAACATCTCAAGTCGTTCGCCGTACTCGCTCACAAGCGCAAAACCATAACCTCCACCCGCCCCACGTAACTGGTGCGCATGTGTCTTTAACAATTCAAAATCTAAACGATCTAAACCCCGTTGCAGGGCCTCAATATGCCCCCGCATTTCCTGCACAAAAAAAGCAACCAGCTCACGCGCCTCAGCATCTTTCATCGGCAATGTGCTGTAAAGCTTTTTTCCGTCTCGCGCTTTGGACAAGCGTGACTCGCGCTTCTCGTTGGCTGACTGTTTACGTATCAATGCGGAAACCTCCGGCAATGAATGCCATGAGAAACACATCCCGCTCCCAACAAATCATAAATCTGCCGGCCCCTAAAGCCTGCATAAAACAACCCAAACAATATTAGACGCCGAACCCAGCACGACATGGACACATGCGTAAACCCCTTAATCCATCGGGCCAATCTGTTATCGACTTAATCCGTCCCACATCCATATGACATGATGACTTAGCCCAATCCAACTGCCTCAACACCCAAACCTTATCGGTCGACCCTTTTCCCTAACATCCTTCACACCAACCTACTATCCACACCAAACCGACTTTCATTCAGCCTGAATATCTGCCAAAGTTCGCCTCTCTACTGCCGCTTCCTGTTTCTCCCCCGCACGCTTAACGTTCTCAACATCATTTCCACTTAGCTCATGATTCAAAGCATTCGCAGCATCTTCCCAGTGAAGTCCTTCACGATCCGCAGCCACACTATCCACTTCATCGTCAATCGAGGCATATGCTTCAGCCTCCGGCAACGCCTTCAGCGCCACCGGACCACGTGCTTCATCTATGTATGCAGGTAATGTAGGTAACGCACAATCATTCACACGGTTATACATCACAAGCGTCACTTCACTCGTCACACCTGCTGGCACGCGTGCCCTAAAAATCCCACGATTCGGGTTATACCAAAAGCCTGCCTGCGATTTCTTCACACATACCGGGTCTGGCGGCTGATCACTCATATCACCCTCAGGTGCAACATCAATCCACGGATGATCTGCACTCAATAACTCATTCCGCGGCATCCCTTCTTCAAACCAACTTGGCGACACCGTAATGACATAACCAGCTCGACTCAACGGTGCTTCTTTTAAACCACCGTGATACACAGCCGCAACACGCAAACGCACCAAAGCTTCACGCACCTGCTCCAGCTGCGCGCCGCTTTCAGATTTGCCGCGATGATAGAACAACACCCCCACCAAAATCATCGCCAGCATTACTGCAATTAATGTGTCAATCAACAAGCGCATAGTTCACCCAATCCTTCTCATGCCCAAGCTAACAATACAAACCCCGACAATAGCAACATGATTATCACCCCCACCTATCTCCCGCCGCTTCCCTTCGCCTTGCAAACCCTATAACCCCTATACATAAACCTCATACCACCCAGACAGTGTTTTCTCGTACTCCAACCCAAGATGAAATATTCTGTAAACCCTACTGGTTATCTCACCAGACCACCTCTCCGGGTATGAATGCGCCATCAAATCGTCTTTTACATCACACGGAGCCTGTCATGTCGATCTCGCCTGGAAAACAATCTCCTCCATATTGGAGCGTATCCCGCCTCGCTCTCGCAGCCACTTTCACACTCATCATCTTTTCACTTACTGCATGGTATACACAGCCACATTGGCAACAGTTTTTCCAACCCCCTCCTAAACGCACACAATCAACCGCTTCACTTAATCTCGACGACCTTGAAGCACTACAACTCACCGATAACAACAACCGTATCAGCGAACACTTCGATCTCTCAAACCTCACCATTCCACGCGACCAAATCCTCTCCGGCGGGCCCGGCGTCGACGGCATCCCTTCTATATCCAGCCCTCAACTCGCCCCCATCTCCGAACCTCAGCCTTACCACCCAGATACACGTGTCATCACTGTAACTATCAATAGAACAACACATATATACCCTATCCACATTCTCAATTGGCATGAATGCGTCAATGATATCATTGATGCCACACCCATCGCTGTCTTTTTCTGTCCACTATGTGATTCTGTTTCCGTTGTCGACCGCCGCTTCAAAAACCAAACACTTGAATTCGGCATCTCCGGCCTCCTGCACAACTCCAACGTCCTGCTTTATGACCGCCAAACCAAATCCCTCTATTCACAACTCAAACTTCAAGCTATTTCCGGCCCACACGCCGGCCAATCACTCACACACCTGAGTTCCTTCTCCATCACAACCTACCAGCAAGCACAAAAACAATTTCCTCACGCCAAGATCATGACCAACGACACCGGCCACCACCGCAACTACAGCCGCAACCCATATAATGATTATCTTCAATCCAAACACATCATGTTCCCTGTCTCTAATCAAGCATTAGACAACTCTGCTCAATCCATTGGCATCCATCCCAAAACTCCCGTCATCGCCCTCCTCATCCCTGATAAGCCCACCACCTCTGACAGCAGAACATCAACCACAAAGGATAATTCAACAGCTTTGGCCATATCTATCACAGCCATTCAACAATCACCGAACCATACGCTCACTCACCCCACGCCCCTTGGCCCCATTACGCTTTCCGCCAATCCCACCACCAACACCATCGCCATCATCAACATCCCCGATGGCGTCATTGCCACCCACACCCTCTATTTCGCGTGGCAAGCTATCCACCCCAACACACAAATCATCCTCCCCACCCCATCACCCCAAACCCAACCCGCCACGCAACCTTCAACCTAAATCAAGCCTCCCCCCTCAAGCCCACAGGTTCTACCCGTGGGGTTCTTTCACTCGCCCATCCCTACAATTAATCCAACAAGTCCCCGACCACCAAAGCCGAGGCCTCTTTCATCAATCGCTCCTCACCTCTACAAATTCAATCATGAATATCCTCATCACAGTCGGCTCAATCTGACAAACCGGCATGAAGCGATCGAAATACATGGGCAAACTGTAATCGATTTTGAAATACAAACTTACAACGCATAACTACATCACACCAGAAAGTCTGCTACTGCAATAATTACCAGCGAAAATAGCGTTTCGGATTAAAAACTCTTGACACCATTTTGTATTTTTATTATTATAGAAATAATTCTATTTTTAGGGTAATTATTTATCGCACAACGTACACTCAAAGGGCTCCAATGCCAGAACTATCAGATCAACTTCGCCGGCTACTCGATCACTTCGAAACACATCTTAATCTGGATCATGTTGAACTTTTGCGTGCACGGCACCGTGCTTTGCTTCAAGGTGAGACGCTCGATCCACCACCATTAACCTGCTACGTACCGTATGAAGGCACGGACCACACACCTTATCCGGTGCGTGAAATCATTGACAATCCACAGAAGATGCTGGTCAACGAATTATTGATCGGGTTTACATCGTTGTTCCACACACTGGAGCGGCGAGACGACACACCCTATGTAATCCGCGCGAATCTGGGTACAGGCATCATCGCTTCAATGTTCGGCGCAAAAATTGAAGTCCTTGATGATAATCCCCCATGGGCATATCCATTGGGCGATGATCGGGATATTGAACGGCTGGTTAATGAACCATTACCAGAAGTAACCGCTGGTCTTGGTCGGCAGATGTTTGAACACTATACCTTCTTTAAAGAAGTCCTCGCAGGTTACCCACGATGTCAGGCAGCATTTGAGATTACTTTACCCGATCTGCAAGGTCCGTTCGATGTGGCTGAGATCTTGTGGGGTTCGGAGATTTACCTTGCAATAAAGCTACAACCTGAGCTGGTTCGGCAATTGTTAGATCGTACGACCAAACAAATACTACGAACAGCGCGAGCCCTCAAGTCTTACGTATCTGATTCGCTACAACCCTTAGGTAACTATCAACACGCAACTGCCGTCAAAGGTCAGATACTTATGCGCAACGATTCTATTGTATTGATATCACCGGAAACTTATGCCGAGGTACTGAAGCCGTACGATACGCAAATTGCAGAAGAGCTAGGAGCAGCCATCCACTTCTGTGGTGATGGCTATCATCAAGTTGATAATGTACTGTCCGTAGCCGGCTTACAAGGACTGGATTTCGGCCAACCGGAGATGATGGATTCAGATGCGATCTATGAGAAAACCGCTGCGCAGGGTATTCCGATCGCTCGCATGAATGTCCCACGCGAACAATTGGTCAATGGCACGGCACGCGAGCGATTCCCCAAGCTGGTAAACTTTCGCTATTCAGCACAGAACGTAGCTGATGCTCAGCAAGTCTGTAGTGCGTATTATCATTAACCCTGCGAGTGCGTTGTCCACTCTCTCACCAAACCTAGCCCGCCTTCTAACACGACCCACAAGCCCATGCCCTCCACAGTGGAGTCTCTTTCATCAATCGCTCACCACCTCTACAATTCAACTATGAATATCCTTATCACAGCCGGTCCAACTCACGAACCAATCGATGCTGTCCGATTTATCGGCAACCGCTCCTCAGGTAAGCTCGGCCTTACACTTGCACAAACCGCCGCCACCCAATCTCACAACGTCACGCTCCTGCTCGGTCCTGTCCCCGGAAGTTCCGATCACGATCTACCAAACTTAAAAACCATCCGCTTCAATTCCACTGCTGATCTGCAGGCATTACTCCACGAACATTTCCCACAAAACGACCTACTCATTATGGCTGCCGCAGTTGCCGACTATACCCCCCTCACTCAAACCGCTGGCAAACTCCCTCGCTCGCTCGACAAAACCCAAACCCTTACCATCGAATTGAAACCTACCCCCGACCTTACCGCTGACATCGCGAAACAAAAACAACCTCACCAGCGCATTATCGCTTTCGCTCTTGAAGAACCACAAAACCTCAAAGACCGTGCTCTTGCCAAAATGCAACGAAAGAACGCCGACGCCATCCTTGCTAACCCTCTACAAACCATGGACGCCGACACCATCCAACCCACGCTATACCTCAATCAAAAAGTGCCAGACAACACCTTCCCATCAGTCCAACCTGATCCATCTACGATTTCCAAAACCAACTTCGCCCCTTGGCTGTTAGCCCAACTGCCACTGCTCTTTGGACCAAATAAGGAATAAACGCCGAAAAATCTACTATAGCCTGCTCAATAATCTATCCCGTCATCGCTACTTACCTATCTCAACATCCATCGTCTAAACACTCTGCCATTTTATTGGCTCAACTATTGCATCCGCGCCAAGATCAATCATAATATTTTTAGCTTCATATCTGTTTTAGTTGCTATCAATGTTTTAATGATGGCTCCGAAGCCAAATCACAACAAGACTGCTTTAGGTAAGCACAGCAACTCCAATACATGGGGAGAGCCAATGTATTCGTTCAAATGTTCTTTCATTATCACCCTCACACTTTCGCTGTTCACCATCACAACCGCGACCCATGCCGCACCGATTATCTACGGCGAAACCACCAAGCTCCTGCTGGACAACAACATCTCCGCAGACCTTGTCATCTTCCACCCCGTCACCATCACCACACCCACCTTCATCACTCACATCGGCTCCACTCACTCCGACCCCGTTAGCACCAACGCCGTCTACGGCCTATACACAAATTCCTTCGGCTCACCCGATGATCTCGTTGTCGCTTCGCCCGTCACACCACTCAAAGCCGCTGGCAACCTCATCCCCGTCACACCCACCGTCGTCGGGGCAGGCACACACTGGATCGCCGTTCTCTACGATACCGATACGCTCATCACAACCAACTCTCTCCCAGACGCACCGCAACTCAGATTCATCACCCAACCTTTCGCCGCAGGTTTACCCAATACCGTCAGCGGTGATGACAGCGCAGGCTTTTTCAACATGAGCCTCTACATCGTCACCGACACCGAAGCACTCGTCCCCGAACCCGCATCATTCATGCTCCTCTCGCTCATCTCTCTCCCGCTGCTTCAAAGACAACGCCACAAACACAGCACGTCTCATTCATGAATAAATGCAACCCATTCTCATAACAAACCTAAAAGCTGCACATCCCCCAATGTGCAGTTTTTTCATGCCTCATCCGCCCACTCAACACACAAACACTGCAGCCTGCCCGCCTAAGCGCGTTCGACCCCTCAAAAAAAGGTCGGAATTTGTTTAAAAATTGATTAAAATGGTCTGCAGAAACGATGGGTCAGAAAGCCATGGCTTAACCTTCAGTTCGCCATTACAGACGCAAATTCTTTCTGTATCAATCCGCTTTTTTTCTGCCAATCTGCCCATCAATTCCCCCAAATGTGCGCACATGCCGTTTGAAGCGCACACTGCATCTGTTCGATACATCATTTAGGAATGTCTTTTTCTATCTAGTCATACGATCCACTGGCCCTTTTCAAGACCGATGACTGACCCCGCTTCGTCAGCATTCGCCTGCAACAAATTCGCCATAAGCTCGTTGTGCTCAAAGACATATCTTTTGTGATTGATCAACTCTCGGGAGACCTGACATGCGAATCTATTGCCCTGAATGCAAAAACCCCCTTCGTGCGACCTCTGAAATCGCCGGGCACAAAGTCAAATGCTCCATGTGCCAAACCGAGTTCGTCGCACCAGAAGTCGACGATATAGTTGAAGATACGGTTTCCAGCTGGCTTGAAGAAGATTTCGAAGAAGTCATGGAAGAGATGGATCAGCATGCCGAGCAGCATGATGAAGAATTGATGAAAATGAAATCTGTCGATAAAAAGGATGCCGCACCAAAGTCTAAACGTTACATCAAATTCCGTTCGACAAATCAATGGGCCGACAAAGACGATGACCTCCGTAGCCAACCCTCGACAACCTCTAACCAACCAGAAAGAACCGACGACGAAGATCTCCTCGGCGATTCCAGTATTGATGGCATTGAAATTTCGATCATTGATGAGGAAGCCGAGCGCCGTAAACGCCGAGAAGCCCGTCGGCTTAAGCGGGAATCACAAGGTAATACCACCCCATCATCCACCAGTAAATCCGCCAGATACCAAACCGCCAGTAGTACAGCACCGCAGTCCACTCCCGAATATGATCAAAATCCTGCTTGCAACAAAGCGCACCCCAAACTGATTGTGCAATCGATCGACCGCACAGGTGTCACGATTGGCTTCGATTCAATCTGGTTGCGGAGTGATCTGTTTTGCGCGTCCATGCCACGCCGTTGCATTTACAATGGCTGCACAGATAAGAATCTGCTGGCCGCAAAGCCAATGATCTTTGCGGATCAATCGCGTGTCCATGAACCAGAAATCGAGAAACTCGCCCGGCCACACTACCAAGCTGTCATCGGCTCTGCTTCTACTGGGGACCTCGCACACATCATGGGTCCAATCGAAACGATGCCCAAGCCGTACCAGAATGCGGTGCCGTACTATCTCTCCGCTGACCATGAACATGAGAACATGCGGTGTTGGACGGAGAAACGTGCCGATGGCGGACGAACATGTTTGGTACATATCAAAGATCATCAGACTGCACATCTATGGCTTGGACGAGTCAATGGAATTTGTGACAAAGCATATCACCAGATGACTAAAGACATCTCAATGCTGCACGGTGGTGTGTGGCGGGAGATGAGCGATAAATGCCGGGCGCGACTACAGACTTGGTGCAAACTGAACCCGAAGGAAGATATGCTGCTCTACCTGTCGGATGCGGACTTCGGCAAGAGCGATCAAGGTTTGGCTGGCGTGGTAGTGACTTCATCGCGCATCGTCTACAACAAATATCATCACGGTGGTGAAATTGAACGGGATAGCCAAGAAGCCATCATACAGGTGAAATGCGACAAAACTTTTGCGCATCTTTCATTGTTCAGCGGTACCGATCGACATCGGATGGTAAAGCTGCATCGGTCAGATGTTGATCGGCTAGTCAAAGAGCTTAGCCGCAGCACTGATCTGCGCGTAACGGTTAAAGACACAACAAAATCTACAGGGACAACATCCAGCGCCTAAGAACGCAGTGCAAGCACTACGCTCTCTTATGATTAGATATTAAATCAAAATTCCAGCACAGGTTGAGAAACCGGAGATGCAAAACCCCGATCTGCTCAGGCAGACCGGGGCTATTGTTTGTCACAACAAGCGAATGGTTCGGTCATTCGGTGGATGATTTAAATTTTATATTGCTTGTCTGTTTGGCTGGTTTGTGTAGATTCAATTTTTCCGCAACACGCTGGCCGTAGTCAGGATCAGCCTTCATGAAATGCTGCACCTGAAGTTCTTGTATGTCTTTTCGTGCTTGGCCGAGTGACGCAACAATATTGTCGATTAACCGTGTTTTCTCATCGACGGTCATCAAACGATACAAATCTCCAGCCTGTGTGTAATCATCATTACCGTTGCGATGATCAAAACGATCCGCTGCAACATGTCCAAGGTCTTGCGGAGGTGTAGCAAACTCTGTGTTCTGTTTAGGCGCGTTTGAATCGGAATTAGGTTCGTAGTTGGGAGATGATCCGCCTTGCCCTTGCGACATGAAGCCATCACGTTGATAGTTATGGAACGGGCAACGCGGTTTGTTCACATCAAGTTGTTCGTAGTTTGCACCAAGACGGTAGCGATGCGCATCAGGATAAGCCACGAGGCGACCCTGTAGCATTTTATCAGGACTAAATCCAATTCCCGGCACGATATTCGAAGGGGCAAACGCGGCCTGCTCAACCTCAGCAAAGTAGTTTTCAGGGTTGCGGTTCAATTCTAGCGTGCCAACTTCAATAAGTGGGTGCTGTTTATGTGGCCAAACTTTTGTCACATCAAAAGGATTAAACGGGCAAGTGTCCGCTTGTTCTTCAGTCATCACTTGAATACAGAACCGCCAAGTAGGAAACTCACCACGGTCAATCGCGTCATAAAGATCCCGCTGCGCATGATCAGGATCTTCACCCTTCATAAGCTGCGCCTGATGAGCAGAAAGATTCATAATACCTTGATTGGTTTTGACGTGAAACTTACACCAGGCGCGATGGTTTTTATCATTAATAAGACTGAAGGTATGTGAGCCATAGCCGTTCATATGACGGTAAGTAGCGGGAATCCCGCGGTCGGAGAAAAGAATCGTGACCTGGTGGAGAGATTCAGGAGAAAGTGACCAGAAATCCCACATCATGTTGGGGTCTTTGGTGTGCCGAGCCGGGCAACGTTTTTGGGTGTGGATGAAGTCGGGGAACTTAATCGCGTCACGGATAAAAAAGATTGGGGTATTGTTCCCAACAAGATCCCAGTTCCCTTGCTGAGTGTAGAACTTCATCGCAAAACCGCGTGGATCACGTTCGGCATCTGCGGAGCCTTGCTCACCTCCAACAGTAGAGAAGCGTAGGAAGCAGTCTGTTTTCTTGCCAACTTTAGAGAAGATCTCTGCTTTGGTGTATTGGGTGATATCGTTTGTGACTTTGAAAGTGCCGTAAGCACCTGAGCCCTTGGCGTGAACGATGCGTTCAGGGATACGTTCGCGGTTAAAATGAGCTAGTTTTTCGAGAAGGTGATAGTCCTCGATGAGAACCGGACCACGCGGACCGGCTGTGACGGTGTTCTGGTTATCGGCAACTGGTGAGCCAGATGCAGTAGTTAACGTCTTTTTACTCTTATTATTTTTTTTGTCGGGTCGAATCATCATGCGTACTCCGGAAGGGTTCTTAAATGATGTCGGCGAAACAACGATCGCGCATCCAACAAGAAGTATTGGCAGCCCGGAGCGGGAAATCCAATAGATGGCCTTTAATGCGTGAAAATTAAGGGAGAATCCCTGCGAACCGGGTTTGCAAATTTAAGACTGAGGCGGATTTTGTGAATCCTGCTGGTTAGATTCTGGTTTCGTCGGCGTACTTAATTGCTGGTCATCATGGAGCATACGGATCGATGGGGTGTCGATATCATCAAACTGCCCTCCTTTGACTGCCCAAATGAAAGCAGCCAGCGCGATGGCGGCAAGAATAAGCGCAAGTGGGAGAATGATGTAAATGACAGACACAGTACTAGTCTTTCGTATTTAGCTGAAGGTCTAATTGTTGAATAGACTTCTTGAGCGATGCATAGTTGCCACCAACGGCAAGGGTAATGACAGTAAAGGAAGAAATAGGCATGAGGACGGCAGCAATGAGGGGGTTGATAATGCCAAGGGCAGCGAGGATGACGCCAATGAGATTATAGCTGAGCGAGATAAAAAGGTTCTGACGAATAATACGTCGGGTGCGTTTGGCGAGTGCGAGGGTAGTAAGAACACTAGAGAGACCGGGCTGAGCAAGGTAGATATCGGCAGCTGAAAGTGAAGCTTCAGCACCACCGTGAACGGCGATCCCAACATCGGCAGCAGCAAGTGCGGCGGCATCGTTGATACCATCACCAATCATAATGGCGGGGGCACTTGTATCTGATTGATGTTGTTTGATGATGTTAAGTTTATCTTCAGGAGTAAGTCCGCCACGCGCTTGATTGTGTGGGATATTCAGTTTGGCGGCAATATCGTTGACAACAGCAGGGTCGTCACCAGAGAGAATCACAACGTTCCAGCCTAATCGCTGAATAGAAGCAATGGATGAGATGGCGTCATCGCGAAGTGCATCACCGAATGTACAAACACCTATCGATTCATCAGATTGATTTTTATCATGACTATATGCAAGTACGACAGGGGTGAGACCATCGGCAGCAGATTGATCGATGATAGATTGATGTTCCGACGTGATATTGATGTTATGAGCATTAAAGAAAGATGGAGAACCGATCGTGAGACGTTGATGATCGATAATCGCTTCAATGCCGCCATCAGGATGCTGAGCCATATCGGTGATGATGAGATCGTTGGCTGCATTAATGATGTTTGTGTCCACAGAAAACGCGTCGACCAAAGCGCGGGCAATGTGATGGGAAGATGATTGTTCAGTAAGAAAGACCGCAGGCTTAAGCGAGTCGGGTGCGTGAAAGTGACGAAGAGTTGTTTGACCACGAGTGAGCGTACCGGTCTTGTCGAGGAATATGGTCGGCTTGCTCGAACATTGATTCTCGACGTTTTTAGTTGTTGATAGATTTTCGAGAGCGGCACCACCTTTGATGAGGATATTCATATTGGCAGCACGACCGATGCCGGCAGCTATCGTAAGCGGGGTCGCGAGACCAAGCGCACAAGGACAAGCAACGATGAGTAGCGCGATGGCATGCTCGGTTGCAGTGGCGGGGTTAAGGTAGAGCCATGCTAACCATGTGAGTGATGCGGCCACAATGACCGTGATAACGAAAATTCCGGCAATCTGATCGGCAAGCTGGATGCTGGGGGATTTCTGCTGGGCGTATTGTTCGACAAACTGCATAAGCTTGCCGATGCGAGTGCTGCTGCCGGTTTGTTTGACGCGGACATGAAGTGTTGAGGAAAGATTCAACGATGCGGCCAAAACTTTGTCGTTAGTTTGGACGGGAATGGGTTTTGACTCACCAGTGAGAATGGCCTGGCTAACAGCGGAAGAGCCATAGGTGATAATACCGTCGACGGGGAAAGTGTCGCCGGCGCGAACTTCGATCAAATCATCAGTTTTGATAGACTCGATGGGTACTTCAATCCCACCCCTGTTTGCATCATCTTCTTGCGAATTCAAGTCTTGAACATGCGAAGAATCTAACAATCTTGCAGTACGAGGGGTAAGAGAAAAAAGTAATTGCACCGCATCATCAGCACGACGTTGCTGGCGGTGTTGTACCCATCGTCCAACCAATAACAAAAGGATGAGAACGGCAAGCGAATCGAAATAGATTTCGCCGGAACCGGTGAGAGTATGGACGATTCCAGCAATAGTCCCGGCAATGAGCGCAACCGCAATGGGGAGGTCGAGGTGTGGCGTACGGGTTCTAATCGCTGCATAGGCACCACGGAGAAATATTTGTCCAGGCCATGCAAGGGCAATAAGGCCAAAGAACATAGAAAGGAATCGGAAGAGGGTGCGGTATTCATCTTCCATCCATGAAAACATGCCGGCGTAAAGCGCGAAGGCGATGAGCATATTATTGCCAGCGCAAACCGCAGCGGCTCCAATACGGATAATGAACTTGCGATCAGCACGAGTCTGGATGAGTGAGGCATCTGAAGATTGGGCGGGGTGTGGAGGATAGCCGAGCGAATCGAGCAGGCGAGCGATTTTTGAGAGCGGAACTTGACCAGGCTCCCAAACAATACGGAGAAGCGCTTTAGAGAAATTAAGTCGCGCTTCAAGAACTCCAGGAAGAATTTGCGGGAGCTTTTCAACGAGCCAAACACAAGCGGCACAATGAACGCCCTCAAGAACAAGATCAATTGCGCGACGGGAATCAGAGAGTGGATGTGTGTAGAGATCGACGAATTTTTCGTTGTCGTATTCGGTATATTTTTTATCCGTGGTTTTGGCTTGAGTGGGTTGAGCATCCGCACGTTGCCTAAGCGCATAATAGGGATCGAGGCCGCAAGCGTGAATCATTTCATAAACGGTTTTGCAGCCATTGCAACAAAACTGGTGTTCGGCATCGAGTTCGATGAGTCCTTTGGGGACGGGGAGCTCACAGTGGGTGCAGAGAATGGGCGTTGCCTGTTCTTCAGGTGTTTTTGAAGGGGATTCAGTGGTGGTAGGGTTATTCACTTCCATCGAAACAGCAAGGGAGGTCGGAGGTATTGGCCTTGTTGATTTGATCAATCACATTCTGCCGATTATTGGAAGCTGCGGGGGTTTCGTGTTGATGTTCCATGTCAGCGAAGGCTGCGGTATCGATGACAAAACCACGAAGAATCATGGAGAGTCCGAGGACAATGATGAGGGATGCGGTGATGAGTGAAGCTTTGTTGCCAAGAAATTTTTTGAATTGTTGCGTGCCGAACCCGATGGCGGCGAGGTATGGAACAGTACCGAGCCAGAACGCGGACATGACGATCGCACCAAGAAACGGTGAGGCGGTACCGGCGGCAGCAATGGCGAAGTAATAAAGCCAACCGCAGGGAAGCAACACGGCAGAAAGGCCAATAACTAATGCGCGGCTTGTGGGATGGAAGGAGAGTGAAGCACGTTGTGCAGCGGTAACTGTTTTTATAAGAAAAGCTGGAGGAGCTAAGTGTTTGATGTGAACACCTTTGATACGAAGGATGGCGATCAGACCAAAGAAAATCATGAATCCACCAGCAAGAAAAATAGCAAGCTTTTGGATGTGAAATGCACTGCCTGTCAAATCAATGACATGACCAAAATAGCCGAAGAGTGCACCAAGGGCGGCGTAAGAAAACAGACGCCCAAGGTTATAGGTAAGATTCAGAAAGTGCGGGGAACGGAGAATCGAAGCTTTACTTTGTGAAACGGCATCATGGCTATCTGAAGAAGAACCGCACGCAAAGAGAACGAACGCACCACACATACCGGCACAATGAATGGAACCTGCGATAGAAGCGACAAAGGTTAGGCCGGTGAGGGCTAGAATTTCGATAATTCACCTCCTCGCCAATCATTGGTTTTGAATTGCATTTCAGTGTAGAAACGGCCAAGCGGTTGGTTTGGATCAACATCTTCAGCAGCCGGGCCGGTTGGTATCGGAGCAGTTACGGTGAATCTGAAAGACCAGGTACCTTTGCGTTGGATTCTAATCGGTATGAAGTAGACACCTGCTTTTCCGGTTACTTTGCTGTTTGAGTCGTTGCTGTAGGTCTGATGGTCCAATGATGCGGTAAACTCGTCAGCAGCTCGGGTGTGCGCGAAGTATGTTGCATTGATGTCTGCGTTCCGGATGGGGTTGCCATCTTTGTCTTGAATTTGCAGCGACATAGTGCGCTGACCGGTAACATCGGGATGCGAGAAGCTTGGGTTAATCGTCCAACCGAGTTTTTTGCTTTCAGTTAGCAGTGCCGCGTGCTCATCCCAATGGATGGCTTTTTTGTAATAGTTGGGTGTGATCGCGTTGGTTTTGTCGCCGACGATCAGGTAGATGGCAAAAATGCCGAGAATGACCTGGATGACAAGAAGCGCAACGACGCCGGCCCACATAAATTTGGATTTGCGGAGCAATGTTGCACGGTCTTCATTGTTAACGGCGTTGTCGGTCATGTTGTTGTTCATCAGGCGGTGTTATTCTCCCCTGACCGGCGGTCAGGGGCTTGATTGTTTGTTTTTACTCCACAGGTAGAACCTGTGGGCTTGGAATTAAAACGGGCCGAGGAGTGAGACATCAAGGGTGCTGTTATAGCCGTTGTCGTCGGTGATGCGGATGCTGGTGAGGTGCTTGCCGTTTTTGAAAAGCGATGGCGGGGTATATATTTGGATGTTGATCTGTGTGGGTTGGCCGGGGGCTATGGTAATGGGGAGGTCTTCGGAGGTGAGGCGGATCTCGGGGTTGTCGAAGGCAAGGTTGTAGGTGCGAGGCTGATCGTCACGGTTGATGATTTTAAATTGTTTAACGTTAAGGATCGAGCCGTCGGTTTGAGCCGCATAATTCACGCGGACTTGGCGAAGCTCTTTGATATACACGTGTTGCTTGGAGGAGAGTGCAAAGATAAAGGCTGTGAGGAGGACGGCAATGATGAGGGGATAGACAATAATGCGCGGACGAAGGAGTTTTTGTTTCTCGCCATCAATGGCAGCTTGTGAGGAGTAGCGGATCAGACCACGCGGTTTTTTGATCTTATCCATAATGCTGTCGCATGCATCGATACACTGAGTACAGGAGACACATTCGAACTGCAAACCGTCACGGATATCGATGCCGGTGGGGCAGGTTTGAACACACATTTTGCAGTCAATACAGTCACCATTGTCTGCTACAGGGAGCGCAATATCTCCGTCTTGTTGTTTCTTCTTACGGGCCATCTTGCCGCGAGGTTCACCACGGTTTTTGTCATACGTAACGATGAGTGAGTTGCGGTCGAGAAGGACAGATTGGAACCGACCATAGGGACAAGCAATGATGCAGAGCTGTTCACGGAAGATGGTAAAGTCGAAGAGCATCATCACGGTAGTGAATGCCATAACGACAAAAGCGACAGGGTGCTTGAAGGGCGATGAAACGATCCAAGTTCGTAGCGCCTCAACGCCAACAAAATAAGCAAGGAAAGTATGGGCGAGGTAACAGGAGACGAGGAAATAGAGAACATACTTTGCCGCAAGTCGCCAACCAGCGATGGTTTTAGTAGGTTTGCCGCCCTTACCGGCGGTGCCGGAGAGGAGCCGTTCGATAGGACGGTAAAGAAATTCCATGTAGACCGTTTGCGGGCAGGCCCAGCCACACCAAACCCGGCCAAGCACGGCAGTGATGAAGAAGATCGAGAGGAAAAATGAGACAAGAAGAATTGCAAGAAGGATGCCATCAGTAGGGAGAAAGGTATACGAGAAGATGATGAATTTACGGTGAACGATGTCGAGGAGAATGAAAGGGGTACCATTGATTTTGATATAGGGGATGAGGGTAAAGAGAGCAATGAGCAGATAGGCAACGGCGCGGCGTTTAGAAAGGAAGCGTCCTTTAGAAAGGCGAGGAAACATCCAACGACGTTTACCGTCCTTATCAAGTGTGGTGAGGACCATGTCGGGGGACTGAAGGTTTTGCGGCGACGCAGCTTGACCGGCTTCGCTTCCAGAGGTGGTGGCGGGGTGATCTGCGTTTGAATTGGACATATTGCTGGGTCCTTACATACACAGGCGTGTGAATCGGTCTGTCACATTTCACACAGACGATCCCTCCCCACCCCTGCTCCGTCAGATCAAATGGCGAATCTGTTCTGACATGCAGCGCATCGCTACTTACCCAGTATAAACATGTTGCATGCTTATGGGGCCGGCCATGCGGGGATTTCGACATCAACCGCTTGTGGTGCAAGACCGGTGAGGTTTTGGCCGCGGAGTGAAGCAACATAGGCGGATACGAGGATAATGTCTGGATCCTCAAGGAGTGTTTTATGGGCGGGCATAGAACCGTTACCGGCACCGTCGCGGATGACGGTGTAGACATCTAGGATGGATTTAACGTTGCGGTATTTATCGTCGGTAAGGTTAGGTCCTACCAGGCCAGCACCATTAGGTGCATGACAAACAGCACACTTACCGGCATAAATTTTCTTGCCAGACTCAAGCAGCTTTTCAGATTGCATGAGGCTCACAAGCGTTTCTTCATTGGCTATAAGTTCGCCGGTGGAAGCAAGTTTTTTCTCGGTCCAAAATTGCTTCTCGCGGTTATATTCTGCAACTGGGGCCAAAACACCACCGTCTTGCCGGTAACCGCCGGCAGCCATCGTGATGGCAAAGTAGATCACGGAAAAGATGATCGTTCCCCAGAAAAGCCAGACCCACCAACCGGGTAACGGATTGTCGTATTCTTCAATGCCGTCGTAGTTGTGGCCGGTCAGTTGATCGAATTCACTGTTGTTGTTGGGATCTTGATGTTCAGCCATGTTGTTTGCTCCTGGTGCGGAGATTCTTTTTTTATTTTCCCACGATGTCAGTCGCTGGGTTGATTACTCGTTTTTATCTTCTTCGTCTGGATTTTCGGGATGCTTACCCGTCGGGCCTTCATCAGGTTCAGTCGGCAGACCGGCCATATGATCAACTTCGCCCTTGGGCTTCATCATGATGCGAACACTCACCGCCACAAACACGATGAAGAAAATAAGCAGCGCGATGTTGGCGTAGATGGTGTAATCACCCAAATAGTTCAGTACATCTTTGAACACGTCCAGCCCTTTAATGGAAGGAATAAATGATCATAGTGACGATCGTGGATTACTCAGAACCCTTGTTCAGGTCGGTACCCATACGTTGAAGATAAGCAATCAATGCGATGACCTTCTTCTTCTCAAGATCTTTCTTGCCTGCCAACGAAGCTTCATCCTTTACAAGCTGCGCGACAATGTCCTTGGCTTGTTTGTCTGCATCGTCTATGGACGATTCTTTTTCTGCATCAGTGTACGGCACGCCGAGCATCTGCATTGCCCACACGCGCGTTGGGATATCCTTCGCAGCATATTCCTGCTCGAACAACCATGGATACGCAGGCATGATCGAATCTGGCGAAGTATCGGTCGGCTTCAGGAAGTGGCGGTAATGCCAAAGTGCCTGTGGACGTGATACGCCTTCACGTGCCAAGTCTGGACCGATGCGGCGGGAACCCCACTGATATGGATGGTCATAGACAAACTCACCAGCCTTGGAGTACTCACCATATCGCAAGGTCTCCGAGAAAATCGGACGGATCATCTGTGAGTGACAGTTATAGCAGCCCTCGGCGATATAAATATCGCGGCCAACCAATTCCAATGGTGTGTATGGTTTCACCGAAGCGATCGTCGGAACATTCGAACGGATCAGGAACGTCGGGATGATCTCAAACAACGAAGCAACTGCTACCGCAATCACCACAAACACAGTGAAACGGATTGGCAAGCGTTCCCAACGACGGTGCCATTTCATCTGGGCAAAAACATCAACCTGCTTCGCGGAATCCAACACACCATCCATGCGTGGCTCAGTCTTCGGTGTGTTATCGACATAAGTCTTCGCCAATGCCGGTGCGCTGAACTCAGGCTCCTCGTACTTAGCAGGACGTGATTTCCAAGTCATGTAGTAGTTGTAGGCACAAACGAGTGCACCGCCCATGTAGAGGGCACCGCCGAGAATACGGATGTAGTAATAGGGGATGGAGGCAGTGATGGTTTCGATGAAGTCTGGGTATGCGAGCTGGCCGGAATCATCAATTGCGCGCCACATGAGGCCTTGCATAAGACCCGCGACATAAATCGCAAGGATGTAGAGAACGATGCCGATGGTGCCCATCCAGAAGTGGAGATTGGCAAGCTTGGTGGAGTAAAGTTTGGTTTGGAAAACACGTGGAGCAAGCCAATAAAGCATGCCAAACGCCATGAAGCCATTCCAACCAAGCGCGCCAGAGTGAACGTGTGCAATAGTCCAGTCGGTGTAGTGCGAAAGTGCGTTGACAGCTTTGATCGAAAGCATCGGGCCTTCAAAAGTAGACATGCCATAGAAGGTGATGCCGACGACGAAGAATTTGATGACCGGGTCAGACGCGAGTCGGTGTGATGCGCCGCGGAGTGTGAGGAAACCGTTGATCATGCCGCCCCATGATGGCATCCACAGCATGAGTGAGAAGAGCATGCCGAGCGATGACGCCCAGTCGGGGAGTGCGGTGTAATGCAAGTGGTGAGGGCCAGCCCAAATATAGATGAAGACCAACGACCAGAAGTGAATGATCGACAAGCGGTATGAGAAGACCGGACGATCGGCTGCTTTTGGCAGAAAGTAATACATCAGCCCAAGGAACGGCGTGGTCAGGAAGAACGCCACCGCATTGTGGCCATACCACCACTGCATGAAAGCGTCTTGCACGCCAGCATAGAGTGAATATGACTTAAACAATCCGGATGGAACCACAAGGTTATTGAAGACATGAAGGATCGCGACGGTGACGATAGTGGCAATATAGAACCAAAGCGAAACGTACATATGGCGTTCGCGGCGTTTGATAAGAGTCATCATAAAGTTGCCGCCGAAGATCACCAGCCAAACCACGGCGATTGCAATATCAATCGGCCATTCAAGTTCCGCGTACTCTTTACCCTGTGTGATACCGAGCGGAAGCGTGAGTGCCGCTGAAACAATAATGAGCTGCCAGCCCCAGAAGTGCAGCTTACTGAGTAGGTCCGACCACATACGTGCTTTACAGAGACGTTGTGTGGAGTAGTAAACCGCAGCAAAGATCGCATTGCCAGCAAAGGCGAAGATAGCCGCGTTCGTGTGCAGCGGTCGGATACGCCCAAAGGAAAGCCATTCGAGACCGAGGTTTGCTGCGGGGAAAGCGAGCTGAGTTGCAGCAAGAATACCCACCAAAAAAGCGACGAGCGACCAGACAAGCATGGCCGTAAGGAACATGCGAACGATCTTGTCGTCATACTTAAAGGTTTCGAGCTTCTGTTCTGACACCTGAGGTGAGAGTGACGGGGCAGGATTGCTGGTCATGTCGCGGATTCCTGAACTTTGTTGTTGCACAATGTCTATAGAAGCACCCCAACAACGCGCAGCAAGGTGCGATGCGGGAGCCTCGGAGAATCGGTTTTCATGGGCGGCACGATGCTGATGCCCGAATCAAAATGCAGAAAGCCTTGATGCTGAACAAAAACGCAGAGAGGCAATGTGAACGAGAGCGGGTCGGCGGTTGTGAGAGCCAACTCATTAACGTAGGCAACTCAACACAAACAAACACATACGAACAAGGAATTTATCTCCGGTCTCCCTGGTCGAAATGATTTTCATTCGCCAACAATCAATACTCCAACACGAGCGGGTTTCTCTCCGTGGCCGCAATGCGGCTCGCTAAACAACATCAGGAAATCTGCAGCAATATATACAGATCAATTTCACTCAAGATCATAATATCTCAAGAATAACATTCAACCCTACACACCTGAATCTCCATGTACTAAAGTACAGGTTTTTGCTCAATAATTCTAGGGCATACTCTTAATGAAATAGAGAATCAGCTATCATAATCATGCTGGAAACTGCTTTTCTGTTAATTTAGGCAGGAAGGTCGTATCGGAACCGTAAGCTGATACCAGCCAAGACACATTTGTCACAAATCGCCGATGAGCCCAAATATCTTTTGAGAATCCACCACACTCCGTCTGCAAAAAACCGGCCACTACTGCAGCCGGCCATCAATCAGGTCACATATCAGACTCATCTCAATCCTTCTCAAAACGCAACGGCAGATAGCCCTCATAATAATGGAAGCCTGCTTTAGATTCGGGGAAGCTCATCAATAACAGTGGCTCTTCCCACTTCTTATCATAGTCATACCGAAACGCACCGAATCGCCATTGCGTTTCTCCCGCCACCACAGGCCGATCCGAAACCTTATCCAATGGGATCGCCAACTCAACCGTATACCCCACGTCCGTATCATTGTCATCATCGATCGTCCCCGTTACCACCGAACCTACAAAAGCATTTGATGACCATGCCGCCCCACCCTTTTCCCATCGTTTGTTGTAAGCGCCGTCATACGTCGCACCGTTTGGCGAAACCACCACTTCCGTATAGAAAACTTCATCCTCATGTGGCTGCACAAAAAACTCCACCACATCGCTATTCCAATGCGTATCATCATGCTTGGAACTAAACGATTTCACATCAGTATCCAGACACTTGAATGCGACATATAAAAACGAATCATCCCAAAGCATCCGCGCGCTGGTATAAGACACCTCGCCTGAAAATTCTTTTGGCTCAAAGATAAATCGAATCGGAACCGTTTGCGCGGTATTCCACGCCGGCTCGTTAAGCTTTCCATCAATATAAATCATCGCGTTGGTCTGTGTGGCAGCGAACCCTTCTGAAAGTACATCGACTTTCTCTGGCGATCCTGTACAACCAGCCAAGCCCATCACCACGCCCGCCCCAGCAGCAGTCATCATAATATTTGAACTCAATCGCATGGTCTTCTCCTGTTGTCACAATCTTTACAGCCTAGATGAAAAACTATTCACTCATCCCTGCGGGCTCTTCCAATGCTTCCGCATCTTCAATCGTCTCAACCCCTTCAGGTTCATCGGCAAGGTTATGACCGTGTACAACCATACCATCGTCGCGTGTGTCGCGCTTCGCAGTACGTAGCGTATGGAATAGATCTTTCATATCACGGATCCCACCGCAGATAAACCAGATCACCGTAAACGTACCAAGGCACATCGCAAGAATCACCTGAACAAACCAGAAGCGAGCCCAACCATCATCCGACAGTCCCCAGACAAAATTCAATGCAGAGAAAATCCAGAAAACAAAGAACCAACCAAAGGTCCATAACAGATTACCGTAATAAACAAGCTTGTCACGGAAGGTGAATTCTTCTGAAGGCAAAATCGCCTTGAGACCAGATACTGGTGCAGCATTCTCATCTTCATGATCACCTGCTACCGCATATTCGCCGCGGTGCAGCATCTGATCCATATTAAATAATGGACGGCGCGTAATCGTGTGATCAACCAACGAAACCACAATATAAGTCGTACACGAAATAATCATTGAGAAACCAAATACCCATTGGCCATCAATCGGGAATTTCTCCGGCGTCACCTTCCAGTTAATCCCATAAACATTGTCCGCAATTGAATGAATCGTGTTGGTCACACCTTCAAGAAAATTTGGCGTGTTCGCAAGCATGAAATCGTAAATCCCCTCCGCCCAAAACTGTTGTAAACAAAAGAAGATGATCGCGGTAGAGGAGCCAACAAACAACGATGCAATCGCGCCCGCAGAAGTCCCTCGCCGCCAATACAAACCAAATACTATGACTGCCCCTGCACCACCAACATAAATCGCACCCGTCAACGCGAAGAACATCAGAATATAATCTTTCTGTGGCACCAACAGTGAAAATGCAAAGATAAACATCGCCACAAAAATAATGGATATCCGAAGAATCCAAATGTGCTGCTTTGGCGAGAACGGCTTCCTTTTAAACGGCAAAATCACATCCTGAACAAAGATCGATCCCCACGAATGCAAATATGTATCGTGTGTCGAAATAAATGCAAAAACCATCACCGCACAAAACATACCGATAAGCCCAACCGGCATCGCCTTGGTCAATACCGTCGGCACCGTCATCTGCTTAGCCAATGTTTCTGATGGCATAGTCGCTAGTGCGCTATTTACGACTTCTTGTGTCTCAGTATGCCCGGCATTATGCATGATGACCCACGCCCCAATCGGCAATAGCATCATGACCAGCGTCAAAATCACACCACGCCACGCACCAAGAATACCTGCCATGCGTGCTTCATGCGGATTCTTTGCTGAAGCATTATAAGCCTGCGCACCCTGCCACGATTTATAAGCATAAAGAATACCAACCATCCCGATGATGTAATACCACGGGTTAAAACCGTCCGTTTTTCCAGTATCAAATGGGTTCAGCATCGACTTACCTTCAGGTGCCGTCTGCAAGGTGCTGACAATATCACCCCATGTAAAGGTATAGAAAATAAATGCAATGATGATCAGAAAAACTATATTGGTGAAAACGCCTTGAACAAAATCGGTCACCATCACCGCGATCTGTCCGCCAAGAAAAACAAAGAAAAGCGAGATCGCAAGCAAGCCAATCATGATGAGGATAAACGTAAGGTCAAACGGATTACCCGTCGGATTAATAACAGTATCCAAGTTTAAGGCGCTGGTGATAAATGGCGTGTCCTCCGCCCAGTTCATGTACATGTGCGGGATGCCACAAAAACTCATGAAAAAACGAGCGCCTACAGCCGGGAAGATGCCAAAGTTAATAATGCCTGACAACCATGCCAGCAATCCCGCAATGATACGGACAGGTTTGTTGTATCGCATTTCAAAGTACTGTGCCAAGGTAAGCGCACGTGTTTCACGAAAGCGATAAATTACATACCCCGCAAGCGCGACGATGATAAAGATTGGGCCGTACATCATCCCCCACCACGCCCCGGTAAAACCTGCGTTGTAGTACATCTCAAACATCGCAACGACCGTAATCGCGCCCAACCCAGCCATACCTTCAGAGATCGACAACAGATACCGCCCCGCGCAACGATTCGCCGCAAGAAAATCTGCTACAGATTGTGTGTACTTCTTGGTCGAAATGGCAAGCACAACGATACCAATAAGAAGAGCGGAAACGATCGTCCAATCAATCCAATGCATATTCACAATAGCACACCTGTAGCGAGGGTCTTAAGAGATAGCAACTGATCAGTACAAGCGCAACACAAGCATGAAGTACTTTGCATGATCACAACAAACAGATTGTCATTGATGCCAAGACCCACTGAACCTGTGCGAGGAGTGAAATGGACCTGAATCTCTGAAACAAGACCATCCATCGAAGCCGGAGCAATCCAAACCACTCATACACGGGTTACATCAGTCGATGTCGTCCGATGAAGGAGACGGGAGCCATTATACAAAAATACCACAATCGATACAGAGATCATTTAGTAAATTCTTCCAGAGCGAGGATTTGTGAGAATACCGCGAGTTTTAGGCGTCTCGCCGCGCAAAACTGCTCTGCAGCCTTCTACCGTGCCAGTGCCCAACTCACTTTCAAAATCAGTGGTGTGTCGTAACAAATCATCTCGTCACATGCGATTTCTATCTTATGATTAGACTCATCCGACTTACGTCGAATGTCACAATTGTCAGTCCTATTAGCCCATTGCCCATCTGGTAATAACACGCTGATTTTTTCAATACCGCGAGCATCTGCAACATCAAACACCACCGATGGGTAGCTGTCGAGCGTGAGATTAAAAAGTCCAATAACTGACGTACCGTCATCGAAGTCCTTTCGAAATGTCAGCGGATACGCCCCCTGCGGATTTGCCACCAGAGGAATCTGATCACAGGAAAGCCACTTAAAAGCATGTTGCAACTGAGCGGTCCGCGCCGGACTATGAAAACTGATCCCCAGCGAATGTTCCCAATCCAGTGCATGGACAATCACGCGCCCGCCATGATGGTTTTCAAACGCATACATGCCGATGTGCTTTCGCACTGTATCCGAATCAACAAAATAACTGATAATCTGTGCATCGCTCACTGTTTCCATCACTGCAATGCGCGGCCGACCAAACAAGAATGGCAACGTCATCGTCATCATCTTTTTATCATGCCCACCAAACTGTGGATGATGAAATTCTTCCGCACTCACAGGACCAATCTCATTGGCGCAAATCGGCCCATGGCATTCTGTTATGCCAAGATGCTTGGCAAAGCCACGTTCATATAACACACCCACCGCTTCGCCATCAAGAAAAACACTTGTTTTTAAGAGGTTTTTAATCGCATTGTCAGTTAATGACCGTACCGTCTGCCCTGTTGCGAGCGTGACCTGATGCGATGATGTTGGATCATCTTCATAGACAGTCGGGATACCCGTCGCCTCAAGGGCCGACATCGCGCTGAATCCATCACCCCTAAGTGCTGCGTAGCCGCCAGCCTTCCCACCGCCACCAAACCGTCCCCATGTTTCGTCCGATTCGCCAAGCAGTTTATCGTAAGATGATTTCTCTGAGAATAGGTTCCTCACCCCGCGATATCGCCCCGGCTTCTGCATCTCACTGGCAAGCAATTCTAAAAACGGTTTTTTATCTGCAAGCACTTCGCCAAAGTGCACCTCGTCCGCCATCGGCGTGCCCATATGATCAAACAAATTCAACGTCACGCCATGCGAACCATACGCAAACGAAATCGCAAGCTCGACAAATGTCGCAGCTACCGACTTTGAGTACCGCGTAAACGGAACGCTTTCAATCTCTGTCTGCTCAATCGTATCCTTCGGCAAGACATGCCGCGTAAGCTTGATTGAATCATGCGAATAATAAAACCCACGCAATGACGATTCAAAATAGTTATCCATCGGTGGACGCGAATAAACCACTTCACCGCCACCCATTGCCGCCGCCAAGTCATGCCACCGTCGCCCCTCAAGTGCATGTTGCCGCGGCCCCGATGACATCAGCCCCATTCGCGTCTGCGGACTCACATAACGCACAATATCCCCTATAAAACCTGCTACTTTCGCCATCTGCTCCCCCTGCATATCCAAATACTCCGCCCGCCACGGATGCACCTCGCCCGGCTTTATGATCGCTTCAATCAAGCGCTCTCGTGTCACTTTTTCACCCACCCGCTCACTGAACAATTGCATATGCCGATCGCAAAAACAACCGTATTCAATCGGCTCGTGATTAAAGGTTCGAAGATCATCCTCCACCCACATCACCCGCGGCCTAAGCGATGAATAGATTGACCAAACCTTTTTAAAATGCTTTCGCCACACTGGACAAAGTGGACACGCACAGCACCTCGTCTCCCGTCCATCATGCCCAACCATATTCATGATCGTTTCATCAAGAACACAACCATCCGCTTGATACAACTTGCCATCTCTCCCGCGATCACAATGCCCCACCGTAATCCAAGGGTTCAGCGAAAACACCATCCCTGCTTCCTCGATCCGTCGCTTCGCTTCTTCTAACTTTGGCAAATATCCGTACAACCAATCCAGCCGCGGCTGGCCATGCGTAAATTCCTCGGTATCTACCTTCAGCACAATCTCATCCACACCCCACTTCGGCGCAAGCGATACCAATTCCGCAAGATTCTCATCAAACGCCCAAGGCGGGAGCGTTCGACGTAGCGCATACCAAGCTGCAGATTGAGACATGTTTTAATCCTATGAACAACAAGCCGCTGTTACAGTTTGATCATTACATCGTAATCATTCAACCCCACCTTCCGAAAGTCCCTCGACCTCGGAAATTAATACACCGCCCCCAAAGCAACCTTATAAACATATTTTCACCAAGCCCACCCGCTCTACGGGTGAGGTAAGGCAACCAGATATTACTCATATGAAAATTCACGCGATATTGATCGGCTCTTCTATCAAAAGGCGGGTTTAATGCTTAACTAAATGTACAACGCGCGATCCAAACCACACATCACAACAACTAGTATGACGTACAGGTCGGAGATGCAACTTGAATCGCCTCGCACATCGCCCGCCCTTCATCAAACGCTTTGATATTGAGCTCCAAAAACTTCGGCTTAACTGATGTCTTCACCGCTTCGTGCCAAACTTCCAGCGGCAGATCCAATCCCACCGACAACGCACCCATCACCACCACATTCGCCGCGCGCACATTACCCAACTCCATCGCTTTCTGCTGCGCATCAATCAACGACAACTTCGGAAACACTTTTTCAATCTGATGGTCAATATTCTTTGGATACTCAAACTGACCACTTGACACTGTCACCGGCACGATCTGCGTATTCGCCACAACACCTAAACCACCTTCTTTTAAATAATGCGCACCACGCACAGCTTCAACTTTTTCAAAACTTGCCAATACATCACCACTTCGCTCCGCAATCAGCGGCGAATATACCTTCTTCCCAAACCGAACCTGCGCAATCACCGACCCACCCCGTTGTGCCATCCCGTGCACCTCATTCGTTTTCACATCAAAACCGGCATGCATCGCTGCACGTGCCATGATCTCACTCGCAAGCAAAATCCCCTGCCCGCCAACGCCTAACAACACCACGTTGGTTACCGTGCTATCACTCACTTGCTTGTCCTTTCTCATGAATCAAACCCAACTCGCAAACCGTCTCACAAAGCGAACACCCCGTACACATCAGCCCTTCGATATGTGGCACATCATCCGCATACTCAATCGCAGGACATCCAATATCCGCGCAGTTCCCACAACTCACACACTTCTCCTCATCAATCTCACGCGGCGTCTCCCACACACTCTTATCATTCAAAACACACGGATACTTCGCCACCACAAACGTCGGCTCATCTATCTCAAGCTCACGCTTAAACAGCTGCACATTCCCATCCATATCACGCGGGTCCACCGTAAAGATCCGCTTAATCCCGCACGCCTCCGCCATCTTCTCAATCGATACCTCAGCCGCAGGATCACCCATGATCGTCTTGCCCGTCCCCGGATGATCCTGATGACCCGTCATCGCCGTTGTCCGGTTATCAAGCACAATCGTGATGCTCGTCCCCTTGTTGTACGCAATATCCAAAAGCCCCGTTATCCCCGAATGGAAAAACGTCGAATCGCCCATCACGCCCACCACCTTCTTCTTCTCCGGCGAACGATCGATCCCATGTGCCAGTGTAAACCCGCCGCCCATACACAGCAGCGCATCGATCCGCGACAGCGGCGGCAGCACACCCAATGCATAACATCCAATGTCACCCGTCACAATAATGTCAAAATAACGCAGCGCTGCAAAAATACCCCTGTGCGGACACCCCGGGCACAACGTCGGAGGCCGCGCGGGCAACTTCGCCGCTTCCTCCATCGGCGACAGATCAGGCGCATCCTTCCCCTCCAATTTCGCTCGCACCACCGACAACCGGCTCTGCGTCAGCTCACCAATATTCGGCACCACATTCTTCCCATCACACGCAATCCCCATCGCCTTAATATGCTCCTCCAGAAAATCATCCAGCTCCTCCACCACCAAAACACGATCAACCTTCTCCGCAAACGCGCGGAACACACCATCCGCAAACGGATAACTCATCCCAAGCTTCAACACCGACGCCTCAGGCCACACCTCTTTCACATATAAATAAGATGCACTCGATGTGATAATCCCAAGCGAAAGATCGTTGTACTCAATGCTGTTAATCGGCTGCGTCTCGCCGTAAACCTTCAACTCACCCAACCGTTCCTCAAGCTGCACCCGCATCCGCCGCGCAAACGCAGGCACCGGCACAAACTGCATCGGGTCCTTCTCAAACGCAACCTCCCGCTCCGACAACACCCGCGCTTCCAACCTCACCAAGCCGCGCGAGTGACTCACCCGCGTCGACGAACGCACAATCACCGGCGTCTTAAACGTCTCACTTATCTCAAACCCCAGCTTCATCATGTCCTTCGCTTCCTGCGCATCGGCAGGCTCAAGACATGGCACCTTCCCCATCCGTGCATAATGACGCGTATCTTGCTCATTCTGTGAACTGTGCATCCCCGGATCATCCGCCACCAGCATCACCAACCCGCCAACCACACCCGTGTACGCAAGTGTCATGTACGGGTCCGCCGCCACATTCAAACCCACGTGCTTCATCGTCACCAGCACGCGCGCCCCAGCCAGCGCCGCCCCCGCGCCAACCTCCAGCGCCACCTTTTCATTCGGCGACCACTCGCAATGCAGCCCCTCCTGCTTATAAGCAGAAAGCGCTTCCAGAATCTCCGTCGATGGCGTGCCCGGATAGCCCGCCGCCACCGTCGCACCGGCTTCCCATGCTCCCCGCGCAAACGCATCATTGCCCGAGAGCAGATCAGTTGTGTGTGTACTCATTTCGCTTCTTCCAGGCGACCCTCGCCCAAACGAGCAAGAGCTGGTAGGATCAACATGCAACAAAATACTATTTTATCCGATTTTACCCCCTAAAGCCACGTCCCATTCCGATCCAAATCCGTAAATACCCCTAACTCCGCCCTCCTGCGCCACGCTCCTCAGCCGCAGACATGCTTGTCTGCGCGTCAACCCTGCCACCCTCAGCACGCCCAACTCCCCTAGCTGCGGTCAAACTTGACCGCAGGATGCAATCTCTGATTGCACCTCCTGCAACCCACCCTTCGCACGCCCAATTCGACATTCGCACTTCGACATTCAAATTAAACCCGCTTATCCACCACACGCTTCGCCTTCCCCTCAAACCTCGACAGACTCTGTGGCCCCACAAGATCAATCTGCGCGCCAATCCCCGTAATCGTCCGGATCTCCTTATCAATCGCACGCTTCAACACATTCATATCCGTCATCCGGTCACTGAACATCTCACCGCTCACCTCCACCGACACCTTCACCCGGTCCAGATTGCCCGGCCGGTCCACCTCAATCTCATAATGTGGCGTCGTCCCCTCCACCCTCAGCAGCGCCTCCTCAATCTGACTCGGGAACACATTCACACCCCGAATAATCAGCATGTCATCCGATCGACCAATCACCCGACCCATCCGCCGCGTCGTCCTGCCACAATCACAAACCTCATCATGCACCACACACAAATCGCGCGTCCGGTACCGAAGCACCGGCATCGCCTCCTTCGTCAATGTCGTAATGACTAGTTCACCCACACTTCCCGGGGTCACCGGCTCAAGTGTCTGCGGATCAACACACTCCACCAGAAAATGATCCTCCTGCAAGTGCATCCCGCTTCGACAACAACACTCCCCCGCCACACCAGGTCCCATCACTTCCGAAAGCCCGTAATTATTAAAAGCAGTAATCCCCAGATCATTCTCAATCCGCACCCGCATATCCTCCGTCCAAGGCTCCCCGCCAAAATGACCGAACTTCATCGGCAAGTCCTTCGCAGGATCAAGCCCTTCCTCAATCGCCACCTCCGCGATATTCAGTGCATAGCTCGGCGTGCAAATAATCGTCTCCGTATCCAAATCGCGCAGCAGCGTAATCTGCCTTCTCGTATTACCACTCGCCGCTGGGATCACACCCGCGCCCACGCGCTCCACACCGTAATGCAAACCAAACCCGCCTGTAAAAAGCCCGTACCCAAAAGCAATATGCGCAAAATGACCCGCCCGCAATCCGCCCGCCGTCAAAAACCTCGCACACAAATGCGACCACGTCTCCAGATCCTTCTTCGTATACACCGCAAACGTCGGCTTCCCCGTCGTCCCACTCGAACCATGTATCCGCGCAATCTCAGACCGATCCACCGCAAGCAGATCAAGCGGATACGCGCCCCGCAAATCATCCTTCACCGTCAAAGGCAATTGCCGCACATCATCCGCCGACGCAATATCCTCTTCACTGATACCCAGCTCCGCCAGCTTCTTCTGATAAAACGGGACGTGGCTCACCCGCTGCACCGTTTGCTTCAGCCGCCGCGCCTGCAGCGCTGCAAGTTCATCACGTGACAAACACTCCGCCTTGTCCCAAACCACATCATCTTCCAGAACCGTTGCCATACAACCTCTTCCTGTCTATCTAACGCACGATTAGACCCATCCCCCACCAACGACCTAAATCCCACAACACGCTTTCCCACTACACATTTCACTTAGCTGCGGTCAAACTTGACCGCAGGATGCAATCTCCGATTGCACATCTCGATGCAGCAACACTCCGGCCCGCCCAACGTCGACATATTCCGCACACTTTCTTTTCTAGCACTAACAACTAGCACTAGCACTCTCTTACACCCCACACCACCCCTACCCCGCTGCAGATTTCTCTTTATAAACATCCGCCTCATCCAGCGCTGTAAACCGCTCATCACCCTTCAAGATCTCAAGCGCCCCATCCGGGTCTGCAAACCGCGCGATCAAGACCGCCTCGGTCGTATGAGCACACGGGAACGCATACATGTACTCAATATTCACATTTTCCCGCTGAAACAGCGCCAAAATATCCCCCAGCCCGCCCGGCTTGTGCGGCACGTGAATCGCCACAACCTCCGTCAAATTCACCACAAACTGCTCACCCTCAAGCACACCCGTCGCCTTCTCCCAGTCCTGCGTAATGATCCGCACAATACCGAACTGCTCCGTATCCGCCGTCGACATCGTCACGATATTGATCCCCGCATCGCCCAGTGCACCAAACACACTCGACATCTGACCCGGCCGGTTCTCCAAAAAAACGGAAAGCTGTTTTATCTTCATATCACTTATCTCACTTCATCTAACCATCAGTTAGACATTAAGGTTTCATCATAAATAACCGACACACCCAACTCCCTGGCCTCAGACATGCTTGTCTGCGCGTCAACCCCACCACCCCTCAGCATGCCTAACTTCGAAATTCGCATTTCGTCATTCGACATTCCCTCGCATCTCCCCACAACCTACCCCCGCTTATCAATCACCCGTTTCGCCTTCCCCTCACTCCGCGCAATCGTGTGCGGCTCGACCAGCTTCAAATTCACACGTATCCCGATAATCTCCGCAATCGCTCCACCAAGTTTCTTCCGCAGTCGCTCCAGCGCACCAATCGTGTCCCCAAACACCTCCGGCGTCACTTCCACCTGAACCTCAATCTGATCCAGATCACCCACCCGCGACAAAATAATCTGATAATGCGGCAACGTCCCCTCAACCTTCAACAACGCCGTCTCAATCTGCGATGGGAACACATTGACCCCACGGATAATGAACATGTCATCGCTCCGCCGACCAATCCGCTTGATCCGCCGCACCGTCCGCCCACACGCGCACTGCTCAGTCATAATAGTTGTAATATCGCGCGTCCTGTAACGAATCATCGGCATCGCGATCTTACTCAAGGTAGTCAACACCAGTTCCCCCTCCTCACCATCCGGCAAGACCTCGCACGTCACCGGATCAATTATCTCCGGATAAAAATGATCCTCGAAAATGTGCAGCCCATCCTGTGCCTCGCAAGCCGTCCCAACGCCCGGGCCAATGATCTCCGACAAACCATAAATGTCATACGCCTTGATCCCCGCCTCCACTTCAATCCGTTCCCGCATCGCCTCCGTCCAGGGCTCTGCGCCAAACACCCCCGCACGAATTGGCAGCTCCCGTAAATCCGTCCCCATATCACGCGCCTTCTCAATCAGATGCAAAAAATAGCTCGGCGTGCAACAGATCACACTCGTCCCAAAATCTCGCATCAACATAATCTGCCGCGTCGTGTTCCCACCCGAAATCGGCACCACCGTCGCGCCCAACTCCTCAACCCCGTAATGCACCCCCAGCCCGCCCGTAAACAAACCATACCCATACGCATTCTGCACCACATCACCCGCATGCAATCCACACGCCGCAAACGTGCGGCTCATCACCTCCGACCACGTCTTCAAATCATCCTTCGTATACGCCACCACAATCGGCTTCCCCGTCGTCCCGCTCGACGCGTGCAAACGCACCACCTGCTCCATCGGCACCGCCAACAACCCCAACGGATACTCATCCCGCAAATCAGTCTTCACCGTGAATGGCAACCGTGCAAGATCCGCAAGCGTTCCAACGTCGCCCGGCACCATCCCCGCATCATCCATCCGACTCTGGAACAATCCCACATGGTCATATGCATGCGCCACCACCGCCTGCAACCGTTGCAATTGCAACTGCCTGAGTTGCTCCCCTGGTAAATAGTCTGGAGAAGACGCAGGATGAAATCGTGCCACCCCTTCAGCGAGAACACTCATGATCTTTCCCTGTTTAAAGTTGAATCACAACCGCGTAACCCCCAAGACACACCGGGAGGACGGAATGAAGACCAAGCTATTATAAAAAGATATTATAGTATTTTAATATGAAAAAGAATCCCAATTGAGAATTCTCGACCCACCCCTCTTCTACCCCATCACCGATCAGGTTTAACAATCACTCCGCCATCGACATATCGCAAATTTGTGTCGATAAAACAAGTTTATATCGACACATTGACCTGCTAATCAGCCCTCACACCCATTGAACAGCTCTATAAACCACGCTGGCGGACGCATCGGTTTACCTTCCCCATTCACGACCGCATGTACCGTGTACCCGTCTGCCACCACCGAGCCGTCTCCCTTTGTGATCGCCACCGCACACCGCAACCGCGCTTTCCCCTCCATCTCGATTGTCGTCGTCACCGTCAATTCATCATCGTAAACTGCCCGTCCACGATAAAACACCCGCGACTCCGCCACCGGCAACATCACCCCGCGCGACTCCATCTCCGTATACGGCAAACCCATCGCCCGCATGCTCTCCGTCCGCCCCACCTCAAACCATTCCAACGCTGCCGAGTTCCGAAACGTCATCATCTGATCCGTCTCGCCATACCGCACCCGGATTTTTGTCTTATGCACAAACGCCATCGCCATTCCTTTCCTACTCGTATCCCACTCCTCACCATACTATTGCGACCCATACCCTTCCCGCAACACACCCCGCAAGCCCTCCATCCAATCATACCAAGCCTTCTGCTATACTCTTTCCAATCGGTGCATACCCATTCAACAAATGTGCCGGCCTTGCTTGTTGTTGTGGCGTAACTTTTTGACCCACCACAAACACATCTATCCAGCGGTTAGACGATAGCAAGGACCGACTCCGTGTTTCCCATCATCCTCTTCTCTGCTTTCATATTGCTCCTCATCATCATCGGCCTGTGGGGCATGCGCAAAACAACTAACCTCAACGACTTTATCCTCGGCGGGCGCGACATCGGCCCTTGGTTCTCCGCCATGTCCTTTGGCACCGCCTACTTCTCCGCCGTCCTCTTCGTCGGATTCGCTGGTGTCCTCGGCTGGCGCTTCGGTCTCTCTGCGCTTTGGATCGCAGCTGGCAACGCATTCATCGGCTCGCTCGCCTGCTGGCTCATCCTCGGACCCCGCGCCCGTACCATGTCACACAATCTCGCCGCAATGACTCTTCCCTCTTTCCTCCACGCTCGATTCGATTCCAAAACCCTCCGCGTTCTCGCCTCGTTGGTCATCTTCGTTTTCCTCCTGCCTTACTCAGCCTCTGTATACAAAGGGCTTTCCTACCTTTTCGAGGCCGTCTTTAACATCGACTACCACTGGGCACTGATCCTCATGGCTGGCACCACCGCGATCTACCTTTCTCTCGGCGGATACTTTGCTGCAACCTTCATCGACTTCTGCCTCGGCATGATCATGATCCTCGGCTGCGTCCTCATGGTCGCCTTCCTCATCTATGCCGCAGGCGAACCCACCACCCTCATCCCCCGCATCACCGAAGCCTACAACACCAACGTCCCACCCAACATACAACCGCCTGTATGGTCACTCGCCGCGCTTGTCTTCATGACTAGCTTCGGCACGTGGGGCCTCCCTCAAATGTCGCAAAAATTCTTCGCACTCAAGGACCCAAAGCTCTTCACTCGTGGCGCATTCGCCACCGCACTCTTCGCTGCTATCATCGGGACCGCGGCTTACTTCACTGGTGCCATGCTCCATCTTTTCTACAACAACAATACCGTCCCGCGCACAACGGTAGACTCAATCAAGTTTGACCAACTCATCCCACAGCTCTTCCAAGAACAACTCCCTCAATGGCTCACCGCCATCATCCTCCTGCTCATGTTCGCCGCCTCTATGTCTACACTCACTGCCTTGATCATGACTTCTGCCTCCGCTGTCGTCGTTGACTTCATTAAACCCGTGCTGCTGCCAAATCTCTCTGAAAAGAAATCACTCCTCACCCTCCGCCTTACCGCAGCACTCTTCATCGCCTTCTCGTGCATCATCGCCCTCTACCAATTCAGCCTTATCCTCACACTCACAGCCATCTCCTGGGGAGCCGTCGCCGGCTGCTTCATGGGCATCCTCCTATACAGTCTCTTCTCAAAACATACCACCAAAGCCGCCATCATCACCGCCATCCCCATCAGCCTCACTACTATGATCGCACTCACCCTTTACTGGGACTGGTCACGCGCGATGGTCCCACTCGCTGCCTGCATCGCGATGATCGTTCCCCTCATCACCATCCCCCTCATCTCACGATTCACCCCAAAACCTGATCATGCGCAAACTGATCTCGCCTTCCAAAGCCAATCCAATCTCACCACAACACCTGAACGATATTCATCCCGATCAATCAAACAGTGATCTATGATCATTTTCCGAGTTTCTCCCAGTGAACGCCGACCGCACCGGCGCACTTTAAGCTACTACATCATCTGAATCTTGCTCATCTTCCCGCAACACCACATTCCCCCTTGACCTCGCAATACCCCCACCTCATATTGGCGCATTCACCAAAAACAAGCCGATAAGATCAATCGGCACGATTTTCAGAAGCTGTCTTACGGAGTTGGCATGGGCTGGTTACTCACCAAAAATTCAGGTAAACAAACCAAGAAGAAAACCACACGCGGCAAATCCGCATCTCCTTCATGGGACCCGCAACGCACTCTGCTCGGCCTCAAAGCCTGCGGCGGGATCGCCATTGCTATCGCACTTGTCTTTGGTTGGCACTTCATGGAAATGGGCCTCGACCACTATGCCGCAAATAAGTATTCGGAAATCATCCATCCCGAACAAATCACACTGGACGGTGCGCCTACATGGATGTCTGGCAAAAACGAACCTACCGGCCGACAACTTACTGCCGAGATTGCAACGCTGATCGATCCCAATCCTCTCGACGGCTCCTCCCTCCGGCGCGCCGTTGATGCGCTCAACAATAACCCCAATAATGTCCCCGTCTTCGCATGGATCAAACATGTCAGTCAGATTCGGCGTTTCACCAACAACAGCATCCAAGTTACTGCTGAATTCCGCGAACCAGTTGCGCTCATCATCACCCGTGAAGGTTATCGCAGCATCGACGCTGAAGGCGTTACACTCCCCGACCTTTTCGAAGAACATCAAGTTAAACTCGTTGGACTCCCGGTCATCGGCGGTGTCCCCGCTTCTACTGAACCCTATGTCGGCCAACCTTGGTCACACAGCAATCTACACGCCGGACTTCAACTCGCCATGCTCCTGCGCGACGAACCCTACATAGATCAAGTACGCATGATCGATGTCTCTCCCCGTGATGCACGTGGCCGACTTGAACTTGTTCTGCGAACCTATGACAACGGCGCTGTTGTATGGGGTCGCCCACCTGGACAGGAAGATGCCATTGAAGAATCCGCAGCCACCAAATGCGAACGGCTACGGGCACTCGCTAATAACCGCGCCACCAACGGGCGCATCGACGCTGGCGGGCAAATCGTCAATATTTATGGCCCAAACGTCCGCACAGACAACACCATCGGACAATTACAGGCCCAATTCACCGACTACAAATACTAGCTTGAAACCCTTGTTTTACAGGCTTTCTATCGTCCCCTCACACCTCACTGCCCACCAAGCCCGCTCGCTCCGCGGGTGGGGTCATCACAGCACGCACCAAACGATCCACCAACATTGAAAATTCAATCCCCGCTTGCCGCGCCGCCATCGGCAATAGCGAATGTGTCGTGCAACCCGGCAGCGTATTGATCTCAAGCACCCACGACTTCCCACACTCATCCAGCATAAAATCTACTCGACTAAGGTGACGCGCGCCCAGCAATTTGTGCGCCCGTACCGCCACCGTTTGAATCTGCTCCACCAGCGCTTTACTCAACCCCAAATCAAATAAATACTGTGTGTCATCTCTGAAATACTTTGCCTCGTAATCATAAAACTCACCCGCTGGCACGATCTCAATCACCGGCAGTGCTTCTTCTTCATCCGCATCATTCAACACCACACTCACCGTCAATTCCCGCCCCTTCACATACCGCTCCACCATCAGCCGTTCATGAGTTTCATGTAGACGCTCCCGCGCCGCATCAAGATCTGCCGCGCTGTGGCAGATCGCCATATCCATGCTCGATCCATCATCAATCGGCTTGATTACGCCCGGCACCAAACCCACCTCCTCAAAGGCGACCGTCTCCCCCACCTTCACGACACAAAATGCCGGTGTCGCAATCCCCGCTTCATCCATCACCAACTTTGCTTGCTGCTTATCCATACACAACCGCGCCGCCAGCGCTCGGCTACCCACAAATCGCAACCCCTGGTTTTCCAAAATCACCTGCAACCCTCCCCCCTCACCCCACTTCCCATGCATCGCCGGGAAGATCACGTCACCCCCCCATGCCACAAAATCATCCAATGCCCTCAAATCCCCCGGCAAAATATCTCGCACCATCACCTCATGCCCCGCCATCTCCAGCGCCTTTGCCACTTCCGCGCCGGACATCAAACTGACCTCCCGCTCCAAATCCGGGCCGCCAGCTAAGACCATTACCTTCAATTTCGTGTGATCATTGTTCATCTGCACGTCCTTGCTCAACCAACCAAACCACCATCATCCATGTTCATTCACACGAAGCGTAACATGGCTTCTTTCCAATTCAAACCCCTTTCTGGGATCACATCCTCCTTAGCAGTAGAACATCAGCACGAGCCTCAAAATCTTCTATCTGATATATCAGTAAGTTTCCAAAGATGGCCAAAATTGCTCCCTTCCATGCCAGATCTAGCAAATAGCACAACTAACAAAAACGATTAAAAAGTCTTTTTAAAAACCGCTCCCAATCGCTTTCAGGCTATTATTTTTGAGTATTTAGAATTTTTTCACCCCCTTTTCGCTACTTCTGCCTTAACTAGTGCCTTTTGAAATCCTGATAAGCATTGCGTTGGCGATAGGATATGATTAGTATACATGGGTTCATTGTGAGTTTCTTACCGGTTCAATAACTATGAATGCAGCTACAAGCACATTAAAAACCGACGCCTACAACATGATCCGTCAGATGCTGATTGACGGTGAATTGCCACTAGGCAGTTTGATTTCAGAAATATCTCTCGCCAAACAGATTGGTATTGGCCGCACACCTGTCCGTGAAGCAATCAGTCAGCTTCAACACGAAGGTGTTGTCGAGCGCGTTCCACGTCTTGGCACGATTGTCCGCAAACCGGACATGTCTGAAATCATCGAACTCTACGATGTGCGCGAAGCACTCGAATGTTATGCCGTCGGCCGCGTTACAGGCAAGCTTCCCGCCGAACACCTCGCACAACTTAAACTGCTAAACGAGCAGATCAATAAAATTGCTGAGGATATGAAAACCAATAACGTCGAATGGCTTGAAGGCGAAATGCTTAAGCGCGCCCTTGCCCTGGACTTAGGTTTTCACATGATCATTCTTCGCGGTGTCGGCAACCGGCGCCTCATGAAAATGGTCGGCGATTCCCGCGTGCTCATGCGCATCTTCCGATGCTCCAGGCAAACGCACTCATACGATGTGATCTCCCGTGTCTATGAACACCATGAACGCATCCGCAAAGCTATCGTCGCAGGCGAGCCCGCAAAGGCTGTCGAACTCATGGCCGAGCACATCCAAACATCCAAACGTGAAACCATCGAACGCTTTAACCGTACACAAGGCGTCGAAAGTATATTGCAATCTGTCGAAATCGATCTGGACGAAGACTTGCTTAGCGATCTTTCCTCCGCATAACTGATTGCACGTGTCGTAAATACAAAATCGACTGTGAGAGAAACTTAATGTGGGTTTAGTGCTATCGGTACGCGCGCATTTACTCAAGCAAGTCGGCGGTTCCGAGGTGTTGGATTTTAAAATCTTCTGATTTGTTCGTGCGGATCAGAAGCCAGCATCATTTTCTCCCCAGGGTTGAATAATCACACTGCAACTGGAGCGTGGGTCGTGACAAATATGCTATTTTTCGCACAAGCCGTCCAAGAGGTCGCAGCTAACACTGCCAATGCATCCGGCAGCTTCAAACTCTCTTTCGTCGACACCGGTGTCATCCTTGTCTACCTCCTCGCCATGGCCGCCATGGGCATCTACTTCTCCAAGAAAAACACCGGCACTGAAGAATATTTCGTCGGCGGGCGTTCCTTCGGCGGTTGGATCATCGGCCTCTCGCTGGTCGGCACCTCCATCAGCTCTATCACCTTCCTTTCCTTCCCGGCTGACGCCTACAAAACCGCCTGGCTCCGGTACATCCCCTCGCTGACCCTCCCCATTGCCATCGTCATCGCCATTCTCTTCTTCCTCCCATTCTTTAGACGTGCCAACATCACCTCGGCGTACGAGTACCTCGAAGACCGCTTCGGCCCATCTATCCGGTCCTACGGCGCTTTCGCCTTCATTGTTGGGCAGCTCTTCCGTGTCTCGATCATCCTCTACCTCGTCAGCCTGCTCATTAACGAAATGACCGGACTCGCACCCTGGGTCTGCATCCTCATCGGAGGCATCTTCGTCGCCTTCTACACCATCGTCGGCGGCATTGACGCGGTCATCTGGACCGACGTCATCCAAACACTTGTCCTTGTCGCAGGCGGGCTCATCTGCATCGGCGTTATCTTCTGGAACGTGGACGGCGGTATGGCTGAAGTCTTCTCCACCGCATGGAACGATGGCAAGTTCGCCATGGCAGACCTTGAAAAAGTTGACGTCAACGGCGTCACCAAAGAAGTCATGGTCCAAAAAGACTGGGGCTTCTCACTCACCGACAAGACCGTCTTCATGCTCCTACTCACCGGACTCTTTGCTTGGCTCAGTGAGTACGCCACCAATCAAAACATCGTCCAGCGCTACTGCGCTTCCAAAAATGAAAAGGAAGCACGCAAGGCTATGATCGTCTGCGTCGCCTCATCACTTCCCATCTGGGCGTTCTTCATGTTCATCGGTACCGCCCTCTACGTCTTCTTCAAGCACAACGGCGACCCCTACGCCGCTGCCATCCTCACCGGTGAAGGCGGGCTCAAAGCCGAGAACATCCTCCCTTACTTCATCATGGAGTACCTCCCCGTCGGTATCTCCGGCATTGTCATCGCAGCAGCAGCAGCAGCAGCTATGTCATCACTCGACTCCTCCATTAACGCGATCTCTACCGTCGTGGTCACCGACTTCTACAAGCGCTACTTTGTCAAAAACCGCGAAGACAAACACTACCTCAAAGCCGCTTGGATCATCGCCACCATCGCCGGCCTCTTCATGATCTTCGGCGCCATCATCCTTGCGTCCGTTGAATCTAAAACACTTCAAGACACCGCCGCCATCATCGCATCCCTGCTTGCCGCAGGACTCTTCGGACTCTTCGCCATCGGCTTCTTCACAAGAGCCGGCGATGCTCGTGCCATCTGGATCGGTATCCTCTTCACCGTCATCTTCACCGGCTGGACCATCGTCGCGAAGAACCCACCTGAAAACCTAGACGAACAAAACAAATTCATCCAGATGATCTATGCCGTGCCGTTCGACCTCTACTACACCGGCATGCTCGGCAACATCATCATGTTTATCCTCGGATTTATTGTCGGATCAGTTCTCGGAACCAAGAAAGACCTCACCAACCTCACCGTATGGGACCTCGAACGTGGTGCGGACCAAGAAGCTGTCGCGGTGACTGCTTCGGAGAAAGTTAACAACTAACATTTTGATGCATAGAATTCAAAATGCGGGCAATACATCGCTTAAGTTGCGCCCGTTCTACCCCAAGGAATCATAGGTATGAACACATACCACGGAATCATCCCCCCAGTTATTACCCCGCTGAAAGACACCGAGACTCTCGATGTCGATGGCCTCGAAAAACTTCTCGAACACATCCTCGCAGGTGGCGTACACGGCATCTTCATGCTCGGTACCACCGGCGAAGCGCCTTCACTCCCCTATCAACTCCGTAGAGAAGTCATTCAACACGCCAATCGCATCATCAACAAACGCGTTCCACTCCTCGTCGGCATTACTGACACAGTCTTCGGCGAATCGGTCAATCTCGCAAAGTTTGCCGCAGATAACGGTACCGATGCTGTTGTCCTCGCGCCACCCTACTACTTCGCTGCCGGCGAGCCCGAACTCTATCAATACACCGACAAGATCGCCTCTGCGCTTCCGCTCCCCCTCTTCCTCTACAACATGCCGTCCTGTACCAAGCTTTCCTTTACCGTCGACATGGTCCGCAAGCTTATGGATCATCCCAACATCGTCGGCCTTAAAGATTCCTCCGCAAACGTCCTCTACCTCAATCTCATTCAACTCTTCGCTGCATCACGTGAAGACTTCACCACCCTCGTTGGCCCAGAAGAACTCCTTGCCCAATCCATGCTTGCTGGCGCAAACGGCGGCGTCAACGGCGGGGCAAACCTCTTCCCCAGACTATACGTCGATCTCTATAACGCCACCCTTGCCAACAACATCGAGCAAACCGAACTCCTCCACAACCATGTCATGCACATCTCAAGCAATCTGTACTCAATCGGTAATCATTCCTCTGCCTTCCTAAAAAGCATAAAATGTGCTTTGTCAGTAAAAGGTATCTGCAGCGGAACACTCGCTGAACCATTCTCCGAGTTTGCAGCGCCCGAACGCAAACGTGTGGAGCAGTTCCTTGAACAATTCAGTTACACCGCCGACGTCTAAACAAGAGATCAGATCATGAGTAAACTTTCACTCGGCCTCGACTTCGGAACAGAATCCGTCCGCGCGATCCTCGTTGACCTTGATGGCAACATCCTTGGCTCCTCATCCGTCAACTATAAACACGGACAGATCACAGATGCGCTTCCAACCTCCGGAGAAAAACTCCCCCACGACTTCGCGCTACAACATCCGCAAGACTGGCTCGACGACTCCATCACCGCAGTGCAAAACGTCCTCAAAGAAACTGGTGCCAACCCCGACGATATCATCGGCGTCGGCGTCGACTTCACATCATGTACTATGCTCCCTGCGAAGGCTGATGGCACACCTCTTTGCCTCATTCCTGAACTGGAATCAAACTTCTTTGCGTGGCCAAAACTCTGGAAGCATCACGGCGCTGTCTCACAAACCGACCGTTTCAATGAGATCGCCATCCAACGCAACGAAGACTGGCTCAAGCGATATGGCAACGTCATCGGCCTTGAATGGTTCTTCCCCAAAATCCTCGAAACGCTCGAAGAAGCGCCCGACATCTACAAACAAACCGACGTCTGGCTCGAAGCTGGCGACTGGTACACTTGGCAACTTGTTGGTGCAGGTAATGAAACGCCTGCAGCCAATACACCACGCTCAACATGCATCGCAGGTTATAAAGCACTTTGGAACGGTCAATCCGGATACCCTTCACCTGAGTATCTTGAAGCCGTGAACCCCAATCTTAAAAACGTCGTTTCTGAGAAAATGCCCGGCAAACTCACCGCACCTGGTCAATCCGTCGGCAACCTCTGTAACAAGATCGCTTCCGCATTCGGCATTCCCGCAGGCATCCCTGTTTCCGCGGCCATTATCGACGCGCACTCAGGCGTTCCGGGCGTCGGTGCATCCGAACCCGGCGATCTTGTCATGGTCATGGGCACTTCATCTTGTCACATGCTCAATAGCGATGCCGAGCACTTTGTCCCCGGCGTAGCAGGTGTTGTTGATGGCGGTATCCTCCCAGGATTTTTCGGCTATGAAACAGGTCAAGCAGCCGTCGGCGATGCGTTCGCTTGGTTACGAAACCTCCTTGGCCACACCGACTTCAAACAACTCGACAAACAAGCTTCCGAAATTGCACCCGGCTCTAATGGTGTATGCGTCCTCGATTGGTTCAATGGTTGCCGCACACCACTCATGGATGGCAGGCTCAAAGGCTCCATCCACGGCCTCACCCTCAACAACTCTGCTGCCGATGTCTACCGCGCTACGCTCGAAGCATCCGCCTTTGGCTTCCGCTGGATTGTTGACGTCCTACGCGAATCCGATGTTCCCGTAAATAAACTCATCGCCACCGGCGGACTCCCCCACCACAACCCATTACTCGTCCAAATCTACGCTGACGTCATGGGTCAGCCCATCGAGATCAACCCTGAAACACAAGCTCCTGCACTCGGTGCCGCTATTCTTGGTGCATTCGCCGCCGGCCCCGAAACCTCCGGCTTCACCACCATCAGCGACGCCATCACTCATATGACCAGCAAACAACCCTCAAGCACTGTCATCCAACCCAACTTAGATCACCATCAACAATACAACGACCTCTACAAAAACTATCGCACGTTGGCAGATCAACAATCCGCCAATACGTCATGAATCTCTCCGCCTATAACCGGCAGCTAACCGCACACATCCACATATGTTAATTTTGAGCACCTTCCTCAGATCCTCTCACCGTGACGCATCCTGTGCCACGGTTTTTTCTTGATCTGTCACTTAAGGCTATAAATATATATTGTAATTTTTCACAATTGTATTCATAATACTGTGTGACTCAAACAACAACAAAAACGCATGCGTAGCTATGGAGCCTCATATGATCTGTCGACTTGTACACCGCCCTACCATCTTTATCGTTACTCTTTTTCTCACGTGTATCATTCATACACAAGCCGGTGCGAACCAATCCATAACCTTCAAAACCTCAGATGCCAACTCATCAAACCGCAACAGCATGGGTCGTCCCTATTTCCTCATGACCGACCAGTCCAATGACACCAAACGCACCATCTCTCCTAACCTAAAAACCCCCTTTGCCATCTCTACTTGGATTCGCATTGATAAATTCACCAGCGAGATCAATCAATACAACAGCACTAACCCCATGACAATCGCTCATCTTCGTGGCCCATCCGAAGACGAAGCCGCTGTCTTCCGTATCAATGGCAAGCAAGCCGAGCTCGCGCTTCGTTCAAACGGCAAATGGCGTTCTGTGCTTTCTACACAACATCTCCCCAAAAACAAATGGCTACTCATCACAGCCGGCTACACTGATAATCACTTGCTGATCTATATTAACGGACAACTCTCAGCCACACGCGCCTACCACGCCGCAGAAGCAGAGCTAAACCGTATGACTATTGGCGCCTCTGGTTCACGCAAGCTCCACGGCGGTATCGACGAAATCGTACTCCATCAAAACTTCCCCACATCAGAAGAACTTCTTGATCTCGCAGCATCACGTGGCAAATCTTTTGGCCAACCTATCCTCAGCACTTGGCAACCCTCTACAAAAACACCGATCTATCCCACACTTACCGTCAAACCATCTGCCACTCATTACCTCATCAACGGCATCGCGACACAAGCCGAACTTCTGCCTTGGTCCTCTCCTTCATCTAATCAACTATTAGTCACCTCACACGAAAAACTCTTTGGCTATACCGCCAATCTCTACACCCCCACTGGCCAAATCGATGTCAATGGTCTACCTATCTATGACAAAGGGTTTCCAGTCCCTCTTCAAGGCACTAACTTCAAACAACTCCCCAAGCCCAACGGCTCCTTCGACCTAATCGCACAAGGCGGAACCACACCCTATGGTAACGGTCAACTTATCCAATACCTCAACACTGGCACACTCAACAAACCTGCTTTCAATAAACATCGTCTCATCACCGTTGATAATAAATCACTTGCACTTGCACTAGGACACAAACTCCTTGGCTGGAATATCCATGACCTTGATGGCGACAACATCCCGGATTTGCTTATCACCGGCACTGACTCTGATTTTCTAATGAATTATTGTCCGTTTGGGGAACACTTTTGGGACGGTAAACCACACCCCAATACCGGCCCAGGCCGCGGCTATGATATCGCTGGTAATTGGCTTGGGGAAAAAATGAATCTCCGCCTTTATTGGGCAAAAGGATCTATAAATAAAGATCATTTCATCAATTTTGGCAAAGTCAGAAATGCATTCATCCGCGATATGGATTTCCCTGTTCAATGGTCTAGCTTTGACCCCGTCATGACCCCCGCCGCAATCAAACTACAAAACAAAAACTATATCCTCCTCGCCAGCGACGGTGACCGCATCCTTGCCCTCTCTTACACCTGTAAAGACAATCGCCTTTCATGTAATACCGTCACGCCGCTTATGCAGGATGACAAACCACTCGTCGACATGCACTGGTTCAACAGCGTTGTTGCCCGCGACATTGATCAGGACGGCAACGCTGAAGTCATTGTCTCCGGCAACCCCGGCCGCGTGGTTGTTCTGAAAGGCACTGCCCCCGGCCATTTCATCGAACAAGGCTCCATCAGAATGACTGGCGGACACCTTGCCGTAGACACACTCACCACCCCTGCACGCGGCGACTTTAATAACGATAATCTTCCCGATCTCATCACCGGTGATTCTTCTGGTTATCTCGCCATATGGCCCGGCACTGACAATCCACTCATCTATGATCAACCCACCTACCTCAAATCATCCGCTACCGGCAATATCATCCATCATCAGGCTGGCCCCACCGGCTCTATCCAAGGTCCAAACGAAGCCCGCTGGGGTTATCTCCAGCCAACACTTGGCCACTGGGATGATGATGATCAACTCGACATCATCACCAACGACATTAACGCAGAAGTTTACCTCTATACGAAGCAATCAATTGACACGCTTACCCCCAAACGCTTCACCCTCAAGAACAAACCACTCCCTGCTGCATGGCGCGCTCGCCCCATCATTCTCTCATCGAAGCAATATCCAACACCTAATCAAACCCCGTCTCTTCTTTATCTCAATTATGACAACAACCTAGTTATTGGCCATCCCGAATCTCTCGGTTCAACCAATCTAACACATACCACGCAACTCTATTACACAGATAGACAACCCGTCATGCTTGGCGGTGTCCGTGGGCATTGGGGCCGCGTGAAACTCTCTGTCGCAGACTGGGATCATGATGGCGACTGGGATATCGTCTGGGGTCATAATGCTGGCGTCCACCGCTACATCTGGCAAGACAAAAACTATCCACGTGCGGCCACACCCTGCTGGCTCGAAAACGTTGGCTCAAACGCTGAACCCATCTTTAAACGTACCCAAATCATCAAAGACAAAAATGGCAAACTCATCACGTTCAAAACTCATAATGCTTCCGTCTGGCCGACTCACCTGAACAACAACAATCAACTCGACCTACTCATCGGTGCTGAGGATGGTAAGGTTTACTATTTCATGCGTGAAGACCTCCAAGCCCCTTGATTCCCAGCACACCACTGACTTTCCTTTGAACAAAGAATCTACCTAAGCCAGTTACGCCTTCCCGGGCAAGTGATTGGCTTTTTCTTTCATCTTTTTCCTAAACTGCCGTACACCCATTAATTACCATGAAAGTTTTCATATAATATTCTTGAAAACTCTGCTTTTCGTGATATACTAGATGCACCTCCGCGTAAACATCCGCTGGCCCGCAATTGCGAGGCCAATCAACCCCCAATACGGATGACTAGCAGACGATCGATACCCGCGCTGCACGATCCCTTCATGTTCGGCGCCTTGATGGATGGTGATTGGAGTAAAGATGCAAAAACGACTTCCTAAAGGTGTGTGGCCCGTTATGCTCACGCCCTTTACCGAAAACAACCAACTCGATATCCCCGGCTACCGCCAACTTGTCGACTTCTATATTCAACAACAAGCGGCTGGCCTCTTTGCCACCTGCGGCTCCAGCGAAGTCTACCTCCTGACCGCAGACGAAATTGTTCAACTTACCGAAGAGGCTGTCACTGTTGCCAAAGGCCACGTCCCTGTCGTTGCCGGCGCTATCTGTCACGGTGAGGTCAACAAGCAAATCGATCTCGCCAAGCGACTCGCCCAAACCGGCATTGCCGCTGTTGTCTTTAACGCATCACAAATCATCACCAAACAAGCCACCGATCAAGACTGGTTCACCGCCATTGATCGCCTCATCACCGAACTCCCAGATACACCCCTTGGCATCTATGAATGCCCCACCCCCTACCACCGCCTGCTCACCGATACGCAGATCAAACACCTCGCCGATTCAAAGCGATTCATCTTCTTCAAAGACACCTGCAAAGACTCCAAACGTGTCGCTGCAAGACTCAAACAAACCGTTGGCTCTCCCATCGCCTACTTCGACGCGCATGCCCCTCATATCTTTGACACACTCGCTCACGGTATTGACGGACATTGCGGCGTCGGATCCAACCTCTGTATTGAGCTCTTTGTTTGGCTATGCAACAATCATCGAAACGATCCGCAAACATCTAAACAAGTTCACCAATACATCAATTCACTCGATCCTATTCTTGATATCAAGTATCCCGCCTCAGTTAAAATTGCTATGCAAGCCCGCAATATAAACATTCAACAAAATTGCCGAATTTTTAAGGACAAAATCACTCAAGACAGCATCGATCTCATTTACAAAACAATCGATGACATTCAATCTCGCCACCAATCCATCACCACCCCAGCACTCTCTTCCTAACGATCAATCTGTAACAGGATCATTACTATGACCACTACGATAACTAGCAACACCCTCCGCCAGAAAAAATACATCACTCACCGCCACCCCAACAATCCTATCCTCACCGCTGCAGATTTTCCCAACGACATCGTCACTGCTTTCAATGCTGGCGTCATCAAACACAACGATCAATACTTTATGGTGTGCCGCACCGAAGATTCCGCACTCGGTAGATACATGTGGGTTTGCGATTCAACCGATGGCATCAATTTTACCCCTCGCCCCGAACCTCTCCGCATGCCGACCCACGACCCGGTCTTCATGAAGTATGTCCACCCCACCAAATCTTATTGGGATCCGCGCATCGTCCGCCTTGATAATACCTTCTACATTACACACGCCGCCGATGTTACCAACGGCCAAACCTGCCAACTAGGCCTCTTCAAAATCGATGATGACTTCAACCAACTCGACTGGCTTGGACTCATATCTCTGCCCGACAACCGCAATGCGGTCCTCTTCCCGGACAAAATCGGCGGCGCCTACTATCGCCTGGATAGACCAAACGACAACTCCTTTGACATCTGGCTTTCCTCCTCACCCGACCTGATTCATTGGGGCAACCACCGCCGCGTAATCGCCAAAAAAGATGTCTTCTGGTCCGACCAAAAAATTGGGCCTGGCTCAGTCCCTATCAAAACTCCACACGGCTGGCTCTGCATCATTCACGGCGTCCGTCGCCAATGTACCGACCAAGTCTATTCCCTCGGTGCGATGCTCCTCGACCTCGACGACCCCTCCAAAGTACTCGGTATTTCTCAGCGCGCTATCCTAGCACCAGAAACAACTTACGAACTCATTGGGCAGTCGCCTTCGGTCGTATTCACCAACGGCTCTATCCTCGAGCCCGACGGCACTGTGCGTATCTACTATGGCGCAGCCGACACCGTTCTTGGGCTTGCCACTGCCTCACTCGATGACTTGATTCATGCCTGCCTCTATGAATAAAAAATCAAAAATTACACGAATAGTTTTGCAATGACCCTCCATATACGTGAAAATATATACCCATAATTTTCACTGTATTCTTCTCTGGATGGTCTTATGGCATCAATCATCGAAGTCGCAAAACGAGCCGGTGTCTCACAGGCAACTGTCTCACGTGTCCTGAACAACTACCCCAACGTCTCCAAAACTGCTGAGGTCAAAGTCAAACAAGCTATGGAAGACCTTGGCTACCGTCCCGCTGCACGTCGCCAAGGACACCGCTCTGGACTCCAATACGGAACCTTTGCTCTGCTCATTCTCGACTACGACGTCTACCAACATTACTCCCCCGCTTTCGTCAAACTGCTTACCTCTGTCGAGTCCGCTTGCACTGAGCAAGGCCTCAACATCATCATCGCTCAATCCCTTGACGCGCAGCAACTCCCCCCACTCGTTCAAAATAAACAAGTCGATGGACTTATCCTCGCAGGGCAAAGCGCTGCACCAGCTGTCCTCAAAAAAATAGCATCTCTCCCCGCTGTCTGGGTTTCGTCCCACCATGAAGATTCCGGAGACACCGCTCTCCCCGGTAACGATGCCGCCGGCAGACTCGCTGCACAATACCTGCTTAACCGCGGGCACAAACACCTTGCCGTCGTCAATGCACTCCCCAATCACCTTGGCTTACAATCGCGCACCGAATTTTTCGAGTTCACCGCACAACGCAATAATGCAACCGTTGCCGCCATCAATGCGCCCGTCGAAAACCTTACCACCCTCGACGACCTTGATCTGAACGCCATCGAAGCCGCTATGACTGTTGCCGTCGACAAACTCCTTGCACAAAAAAACAAACCTACTGGCTTCTTCACTCTTATCGATATCTTCACCGCCATCATGCACCGCATCCTCATTCGTAAAGGATTGAAGCCCGGAAAAGATATTGATCTCATCGGTTGCAACAACAATAAAGCCGCGCTCGCCGGACTCTATCCCCGCCCCGCAACCATCCGTATCGGTATCGACACTATGGGTAAACGTGCTGTCGAACAGCTACTCTGGCGTATCAGTAACCCCAATGAAAAAGAAAACGTTCACGTCGTTGTCGAACCACAACTCATCCCCGGCGACTGATCAGCGAGTAGATTCTTCATATCACATATATAAAAAAAGAAAGCCCGAGTCTTCACTCAGGCTTTCTGTTCCACATACCATACCCGGCAATCAATCATGCCAACTTAAATCTTTACGGTCATAGTAGAATGCGTATCCATCCTCATATGCCAAGAACATATTCGGCCCGCCTTTTGCGCCAACACTTGTCGGTACGCCACTACAAGAATGCTGCCCCACAAAAATCGGCTTACCTTTGTATTTAATAAACTTCGGATACGCATACACCGGCTCAGACTCGCTCCCTACATTCTTCATAAACAACACACTTGCACCTTTCAAACCCGTCCCTTTCTTGCCGGTTTGCTTCGGCAATCCGTCCACTGGGTTTGGCACAGATGCATGACGCGGACCGCTTACCATCAAGTCTTTCACACCATCTAAGTCCCAATCCACCAACACCATTTTCAATCGGCCCGTCCCACCTGCATGCAGAAAGTTCCCCGTAATCACTGAACCATCATCCAGTTTCAACTTGCCAATGTCGCGCACATTCTGATTATCAATCCGCTCATACAAATGAAACGCATCATCATCATCCAACATAATGTAAGCCATCCGCCCACCCATTATTCCCACCGCCGGCTGCACCCGCCACGTTCCGTGCAATTCCAATCCGTGACAATAAAGTATGCGTTCCTTCGCTAATTTTGGCTCCGTCTTACTACCAACATTCTCAACAAAATACTGGCCATCTGCCGCACTCCGTAACATTAAATCCAAATCGCCATCGCCATCCCAATCCACCACAGTTGGTGTTGTATAACCCCACCTAGCTTCTTCCGGCCCTTGAATATCGCGATACCCAGGCTGAGCCAAAATCACTTCGCCACCCGCAGTCATGTATTCACCTTCCGCATACTGTGGCGCAGCATTGCTCCCCACATTCTCATGGAACATCACAAAACCTTGCGAATTACCTACGATCAAATCCTCATCACCATCATCATCCCAATCCACACTGTTTAACACGGGCAATGAACCGAAATATATATTTCCGCTATTTGATTGAGCATACTGCGGATCTTTGTAAATCGGATTTCCACCCTCATCATATTTCCCACTGAACTCGTACCAGAACGTCCCTGCTTCTCCGCTTACAATTAAATCACTCATCAATCCCGTCTTACGGTTTTTATACTCCAACGGCCGCGGATTAATTGCTGGATGACGAAGGATCAAACCTTCATCATCATCTTTGACGAACATTCTCCCTTCATACTGCGTGCCTTCTTTACCCTCGCCTACATTATTGTAAAACTGAAACAATCCAAACCACGTCCCAGCTATCAAGTGCTCTGGCTCATCACTTTCTAACTGTACCCGAGCCAGCAAACCTGAATGATGAAGAATATCTTGATGATCTGCGGAGATATCTTTCACGCGCTTAATCTCATTTCCCTCCACCGAATCGATCATGACTTGCTCAAGATGTGCATACAAACGGTTCCCCCGCCATGAACCGCGACCATCAAATGAATGATACTCTGGTGCCCGCCAATAACCTTCTGGCCGATACGGCTTTGCATCACGTACCACCATTGCCATTTGTACCCGCCCGTCTTCTAATTCCCGAACACTGATCCTTGTTACATTTCCATCATGCCCCGACAAAACAAGCGGCGAAGCAGATTCAATGAGCTCATACCGATCACGATCCAACACATAACGCATCACCTTCCCTTTATTCAATAACCACACATGCACTCGACCATCACGACCATTAAACGCATGACCATTTGTCCCCCCTCTTGTCTTGAAAGGAACTTTGATCAACTTATCGTTTCCAAACCGCGGCTGCCCCGTCGCACTATCCCCCAGATACTTCATCAAAAACAAACCCCCCACTTTGCTGAACTTACCAGTCGTCAACATAACATCTGGCCGCGCTCCCCCATATACATCTACAACACCCACCATCTGATTCGACATGCCTTTGGCTAATGTACTCCACCCTTCCCCAGCCACAGGCAAACGCTCACCACTCACCACCTGCCCCGTTGCAACAACACCAAACATCAATACAAAAACTATCAGCGCTATCGCGCCTTGCATCATTTTTAGCTTCATCTTTTGTCCCATCTAACTTGTAATTAAATCAACACTGTTGGCCGTTTCAAAAATCTAGACCTTATTTCCACTTGCCTCGCGTCACACGTGGCCAGTCATCCGTACGAAACAAACTTGCCTGCAACCCGTTCTTATTCACCAGATTGCCTACCGGATTGTTCGCCCAGTTGTACCGAACGCTCACAGGCTTCTTCACACCAGCCGCACTTACCACCACCGATTTACCCTGAATCACCGCCTCCGCCCACACAAACTTCTTATCCTCGCCTGCAATTGCAAACCCCCGAAGCTCGCTCCCATCGCTCGCCATCAAACCATCACCAACATGATCAAACTTGATCCGGATCTGATCGCCCTCGATCGCATGATCCGCATAGATCGGCCCGCTATAAACCAATTCTTTCTCGCCATACTGCGTTGCACGCGCCCACAAACTCAAACGAATACCTACATCCTTCTTGTTCCGCGGATGGATATCCTTCGCTTCGCCAATATCTGTAATTACCGCCATCCCCGTGTCCGGTACGCGTTTCAGCGTCAACAACTGCGCCTCGCGCAACTCCGGCCACGTCGCTGCCTGCACCGGCTCCTTCTGCTTCTCGTAATAATTCGCCAATTGCACAAACCCAAACGCAAACGCATCCTGCCCCCATTGCTCCCGCCAATCTTCAATCAGCAGCGGAAACAGTTCGATGTATTGTTCTGCACGACCTGCATTACTCTCCCCCTGATACCAAATCGCACCACGCATCGTATACTGCGATACACCATGAATCATTCCGTTATACAAGTTCGAACCATAATGCCGCCGCTGCAATTCCAACGGCACCCAGGGCCTCCGATCCGTCGGCTCTGCATTAATCCGCTTCACTTCATATTCCGCAATCGCCTTCGTATACTGCTCAAGCTTCGCTTCGCTCAATGCCTCCCACGACGCATTCGCCTTCAAAATCTGCTGGCCCGCCACATTCGCCTTTAGACTCTCCTCGCTCGTCCAAGCCTCAACACGTGTTCCGCCCCAGTTCGAATTCACCAATCCCACCGGTTCCCCCACATGCTCACGTAACTCTTTCCCGAAATAATAACCCACCCCGCTAATCCCACCCGCGGTCTCCGGACTGATCACCTTCCACTCGCCCTCCACTTCTTCCACCGGCTTCCTCGACACCCTTTTCGTCACAAGAAAATATCGCATCTCCCCATCCGCACTGTTCTTGATCGCTTCCTTCCCGCCCTCGCTCTCATGCAATCGCCACTCCATGTTTGACTGCCCACCACATAGCCACACCTCACCAATCAAAACATCTTTCACCCAGATCGATTCCCCCGCGCTACTCACCTCCAAACGATATGGACCACCCGCTTTCATCACACCCAACTTCAATTGCCATTTCCCATCATCACCCACAACCGTTTCACCCACCTGATCCCCAAGCTTCACCGATACCTTCTTTCCTGCTTCGCCCCAACCCCAAATCGCAATCGGCTTGTCCGCTTGCATCACTGCATGATCTGAAATCATTGCCGGCAGGCGCAACCCTTCCGCGATCACTATCTCACCACAGGTTAGGAAGAGCACACTTAAAACCAGAAAGAACACCCGAGATTGACGAAGACCCATTGCGATCGCTCCCAAAAAAACATCTTGTGCCTATATAGAAGATGAAACTACCTCCGAACAACATCAGTGTAACAATTCGGCGATCATTTTGATATCCCCTGATATATCAATATTCATTTTTCTTGTCTATTTGGCACACAGCACGTTAATCCACTAGCCAATAGCACCACACCGCCTCGCCCCGCCCCCCACTCTGCCTTCAACCGCAAACGTAGTCATCTCCCCATATACAACCAAACCAACATAAAAAACAAGCCGCCCCGTGAGGCAGCCTGCCGTTTTCATAATCATTTATATAAAACCGATACATTCCCAATCAATAGAACGGATGCCGCAGCGCGCCTAGACGAGCTGGATCAGCATACGAACCAACCGCTTCAGGCTCCGGCAAACTCTCTCCATTGATCTCAGTCCCCACATGATGGCTTTCCATGTCTTCAACTTTAATAAACTCTGCATGGCCATCGAGAAAGGCGTAGTTACGCCCATCTTCTTCTACATGTATACGATTCGCAAACAAACTGCCTGTACCAAACCGCATCCAACCACTCCATACCGCATCCTTCTTTGGGTCACCTGATGCTTTAATGGTATTTCTTAATGTTGCTGCAGACGTAAAAGACGAAGCATCATAAAAAATTGATGTTTCGGAAGGCGATTGAAAATCTTGATCTGAAAAATGTGACACCACACCATTCATCGTATAAGCAATGTAGTTTTCTAGTGATGAGTAATCTATATGTGTATTGATTGTGTCAAAGGCAGTAGGACACTTAAAATACTCCCCATCCTCTCCCATAAACTTCCAAAGATACCATCCCCAATTACCTTCCGGTACTGTTTGGCTACCTACAGTCGCCGTATTAAGTACACCACTCGTTTTATCTGTAGCATTAAAGGCATTACTAACATGCCATAACCCTACTTGATACGGATAATGTTTCGTATCTACTTTGTACATAACTGAAGACATGGTGATCTGCCGGATATTGCTTGCACATTGAATCGTCTTCGCTGCTGATCTTGCTTTTGTTAATGCCGGAAGCAAGATGCCAACAAGTAATGCAATGATAGATATCACGACAAGCAGTTCGATCAAGGTGAATGCGCGATGCTGTTTCATATTTTTGCCCTACCAAAAATGTGTTGTGCTATTCGAAATGACGATCTCTATGATTGGCCCGCCCACAATATGGTCCAATCTGCCAATAGTCTCTGAAAACCAAGCGATGTTAAAAATCCAGATTACAAAAAAATTCGTGAAGTATAAAAATGTATTGCCTTAGCCGCCCTAAAGAATGCAAGCTCATGTATACAAAACTAAACCTCCTCCTAGTATACACCTGCCATTCCAGTCTGCAAGCTACCCTAATATCGTAACACACCGCTCACCTGCCGGGCAAGGATTTCTTCGCAGCTCGTTATAAACAACGCTGGCACCCCGAAACCCGAGGTGCCAGCAACTAATTTCATACAAAAAGGTCCCAAGACCTTCCTGACTTACTTACGACGACGTGCCAAGAAAGCAAGACCGCCCAAACCGAGCAATACCATGCTGGCCGGCTCAGGAACCAAATTACCCGTAATTTCAAACTCATCAAAGGCAATATCATCTGCTTGCGTAACCAAACCAAAAGCAGTAATTCTCAGATCAAGCGTGCTACCTGTTCCGCTAATACTTGCAGAAAAATTCTTCATCGCATTCCCGATGGTTGTCGTTTCGCCAGCGTCGATCACGCCATTATTGTTAGTATCAAGAACGGGAACCGAGCCGTCAGCAGTAGGAAGAAACTGGACAAGGATCTGCTCTGTGCCACCATCAATCGAAGCCGCAACGGTTACGGTTGATGTGATAGAAGTAGGACTCGTGAGAATAGACCATCCGGTATTGTTTGCATGAGCAAAGTTGCCCGAGAAAGTAAGCGTGTCGTAGCCGGAGATGTCAATACCCGTCCACTCGAGCGTTGGTGCGATTGCGTTTGGATCCCCAGTGCCACTAGCAAACGTATCTTCTGCCGCAAAATAATGGGAACCAACAACACCAGTAACCGCATTAGAGTTTGCAATATGCGAGCCATCGGTGCGAATCCAGTAATCATTAAAGCCGTCACTTGTTTCTGCCACAGCAGCGCTGTCAGTAAAATTGAAGCTGCTGTAGTTTTCATCCCCACCAGCGGTTTCGAAACCCTCATTGAAAAGTGACACGGCACTAATATTTCCGGTTGTCACCATAAATGCGGCTGCGGCTAAAAGCCCGCCTGTTGTTTTGATCATCTCTATTCTCCTTAAATGTGATTGCTCAACAAACCGTTTCGCAATGATGTGATAGTAAAAACCAAATACCTTCTATGCGTTGACCGAGCCGAAACAACGTGGCTTAAATCTTGTCATTCATATGTAAAGTTCGCTGCAAATGCCTCATTGTCGAAAGCGCGGTATTCTGCTTCAAGGCAATATATGTGTATGGCCACGCCTTTGTATACCAATAATATTTAACACATATCCTCTTCCACGTCAATAAAATTAATCGAGGCTTACGAAACATCTCTAGGTTTGGTCCGTTTATATAAACTGCAAGGTAGGCCATGAGTTATTAGTAATTGTAAATACTACTATTTAACTCATCACATTGCCCACTCTAACAAGAGTTGCTTTCTTTCAAGCGAGTTGACATACCTGAATCATTGTGTCGAGGACGCCACTGTTGATGTGAGTCGGTTTAAGTGTACAAACCAAAACATGGACTTAGCTATTTGTATATCAAGACATTGCAATGAGTTAGCCTATGTTTGCTCGCTACCGCTTGCCCGTTTTGCCGCCGTCAATACAATTCAAAACCCGATCTTGTCTTATCAAACCCGAACCTACCAACTGCATGGGATCCATTGCGCATGTACTTCAATAAATATCCGCAGCCAGAGAACTTCTCATTTGCCAACACTCGCACCCTCGGAAGTGCTAAAAACGCAAAGGGCGCTAACCCCACATCCGGCAACTTCGCCGTCGGTAAGCGCAACTATAAATACAACCTCAAAGATCACGGCAATGATGTCTACCAACTCACGGTCAAATCGTCATATTGGCCAAAACAGTATTCACAAGCCACACTCACACCGCCGAAGCGTGCGACCAAACATGATCTCGCTTCGATCTCTCGCTTAGCCGGATTGAACATTGCCTCGCCAACCCAATCAGATCAATCGTTACTGCAATCAGAGCCCGGCCGGTTCTTTGGGGTGTCGGACAGGTCGTGGATCATGCAGTTTCAATACGATCCCAAGTTCCGCTTTTATGGCTTAGGCGAAAAAATGTTCGGCTTTGAGCATTCCCGCAAATCCACCAAGTTCTGGAACACCGACGCATGGGCGGACTTCCCGTTTGAATCCATCTACACTGGCAGGCCAGACCCGTACTACGTCTCGATCCCGTACCTGATCATCAAGAACGGTGATCAATACATCGGCATCTTGGTTAACAACCCCTACCCTGTTTTCGTTCACACCAACCCGGATGTGATCATCGCCAACCAAAACGATGCAGACGATGTAAACAACACGCGCTTCTGCATCGGTTCATCCGATGGCTTGCCGGAGCTTTACTTCATCATTGGGCCAACACTTCAGCAGCTCACGCAGAAATTGCAGCAACTCGTGGGAACCACGCCACTGCCACCGCTTTGGTCGCTTGGTCATCAGCAATGCCGCTGGGGTTACAAGTCCTACGATGATCTTGATCAGCTCGACAAGAAGTTCACACAGTACAAGACGCCAACTGACGGGCTGTGGTTGGACATTGAGTACATGGATGGGTTCCGTGTATTTACCTTCAACGACAAGCTTTTTAAGAACCCCGCGAAGCAAATCAAGGACATTACCGATCGTACGCACCCGGTGGTGCCGATCATTGATCCAGGTGTGAAGGTGGATGAGGATTACGATGTTTACACGGATGGCCTGAAAAAGAAGGTGTTTTGTCAAAATCCGGAGGGGTCGCCGTTCGTGGGTTTTGTGTGGCCAGGCGCAACGGTGTTCCCCGATTTCTCGCTGCCACGAGCGCGCAAGTGGTGGGCAGATAAAGTGGCGGCCTTTGCGAAAGACAACCATCTCATCGGCGCGTGGCTGGACATGAACGACCCTTCAACGGGTTCGTCGGACTGCATGTATATGAAATTCAATGATGGGAAGGATGATCATGAAACGTATCATAGCCAGTATGCGCTGGGGATGGCACAAGCTTCACGCGATGGGTTTTTGAAAGCGAACCCAACGCTGCGCCCGTTCCTACTCACGCGATCTGGTTTTATTTCGACGTCACGTCATGCTGCGGTCTGGACAGGTGATAATGTCTCGAACCGTCATTATCTGAAGTGTGCGATTCCGTGTACGCTGAACCTTTCGCTGTCGGGAATTCCATTTAACGGGCCAGACGTTGCGGGGTTTGGTGACCACACGAACACACCGCTCGCTTTAGATTGGTACAAGACGTGTTTCTTGTTCCCGTTCTTTAGAAACCATTCGTCGATCAATACGCTGGATCAGGAACCGTGGACATTTGGGCCGCGTGCATCAAAGACGATCAAGCATTTTATCCAAAGTCGGTACAAGCTTTTGCCATACATTTACAACCTATTTATGGATCAGGAAGAAGCAGGCGATCCGATCCTTCGTCCACTAATTTATCACTATAAACACAGTGCGAAAACACCGATTGATGAACTGGATGATCAGTTTATGGTCGGACCAGCCATCATGCAGGCGCCGTGCATGGAAGAAGAACAAACTAAACGTGATGTGGTATTACCGAAGGATCGCTGGCTGGATGTGCAGGCAGGCAAATGGATTGCCGGCGGCAAAACAATCCGCGCAAAGAAGGAAGATCAGAACACACCGCTATTTGTCCGCAGCGGATCGGTGCTGCCTATGCTCACCGGCACCCCCACCGACAACCAATCGGATCTCTCAAAGATTGAGCTGCACATCTTCCTCGACAAATCATACGCGCAAACGGTCACCTACACGTACCGGTTTGATGATGGGAAGACATTTGCATATCAAGATGGCGAGCGGACTTCGATTATGTTTAAGATCAAACTTGCGGCGGGCAAGTTATCTATCTCATGGTTAGATTCTGATTTCTCTGCGGGCGAGCTGACCGTGCGACCGATTGTGCATACCAATGCCAAACTAAAATCAATCACCGTGCAAGGTGACGAGATGAAACAAAGTGCATGCACGCTGAATTTTGCCGGTGCGAAACTTGCGGCGATGAAGACCAAGCCGATCACACTCAAGAGCTAAATGATCCTTGTTTTATCGCATCAAACCGAATCGCCTCGCAGGTTGCTCCTGCGAGGTTTTTAATGCGCGACTGCGTAAGCGGCGGCATGACGTCCGGCACATCGTCCCGTGACAGACCCTTTAATCAACCCTGAACCGGTGGGGTAGGCATAGTAGAAGTAGCCGCCGGTAGCTTCGCCGCAGCCATATAGACCGGGGATGGAATGACCGGCCGCGTCAAGAATCTCGCACTTGGTGTTTGATGCCAAACCACCAAACGTAAACGTCACCCCCGGTACCACAGGATAGATATAGAACGGTGCTTTTTTAATCGGCAACGCCCAGTTTGTTTTGGGGATAGGCAAACCTTTGGTTTTTTTGCCGTCGAGTGTAGTGGGGTCGTAGCCACCGTCGTTTTTCTTGACCGCTTTGTTGTACGCTTCAATGGTTTGCATCATCGTGTCGGGATTGATGCCGGCCTTCTGCGCAAGCTTCTCTAGCTTGTCTCCGGTATAAAACTGCTTTTGCAATTCATAGTTTGGCTCGCAGTACTTCACACCCCTTGCATCAAAGATTTGATAGCCAACCTGCCCGGGCTGATACAGTAAGGCCTTACCCATCTCGACATAGATCTGATTGTTCCAGTGTTTACCTTCGTCAATGAAACGATGGCCGTCCTTGTTGACAGTAACACCCCATGAAAAACCAAGGCGATTGGTTTTTTCCTTTGTATCAAGCCCACCAACAAAAGGTGAATCAGGATCGATCGGTGTAATGTGTGCGCCGCTCCAATGACCTTTCTGACCTGCACCTGCATTAATTGCGGCAACAATCATCTCACCGGTATTGAACTTCACGCAACGTTGACGAACATCACACCACTCGGGGCCGAGATATTGAGCGCGCATGGCGCTGTTGGCTTCAAACCCGCCGCTGCCAATCACCACCGCGCCATCATAGTGATGTAGATCACCTTGTGCATCACGGGCAATGACACCTTGAACATGCCCCTTATCGTTCGTGATGAGATCAACACCGGGCATTTCATACACAATCTTAGCGCCTTTATCCTGCGCATACTTCAACTCCGGCGTCACCATCCCCTGTCCGCCCTGCACAACTTGAATAATCACTCCCCCTGCATATTTACGTTTCTCTTCACTTTCACCTTTGGTCAGATCATACTCAGATAGGTACTCGGCAAGCTCAAACTTAACCCCGCGTACTTTCATCCAATGAATGATGTCAAGACTTTCACTTGTAAACCATTTGACGAGTTCTTGATCAGGGCGATCCTTCCCGGATTTCATCACTTCAGCAACATACTTCTGATGATCGTATGGCTCTATCTCAATGTTAGACCACTGCTCATCGCTATACTGCTCATCAAGAATCTCACGAACCTTATGATCGTTCTCGAACACCACGCGCAGCGCAGCTGTCGTGAGGCGGGTGTTGCCGCCCATTTCTGCTTCACTGGATTTTTCAAGGATGGTTACATCTGCACCCGCATCTGCAGCACTCATAGCCGCGCACAACGCTGCGTTGCCACTGCCAAGCACAATGACCTTGTTTTTGATATTCGCCATTTGGGTTAATCTCCTGAGTTTGCGATGATTGATCATCCGCCTCGCTCTCTCAGGATCGTGTTCTGCCGCCTCTATTCAATCTTACATCGACTCGTTGGCTGAATTCCTCCCGCAATTTCCCGCATTCATATCGCCGCGCGGGATTGCCCGATATAACATGCAAAGACACATGGATGATCCATCTATACAACCTGATGATCCCAAACATGATCTCGCAGAAGATCAAAACGGACTCTCATCCGAATCCTTGCAAGCAGTGGATGTCGCACCAAAACATCGACCTCGCCGCGGAGATACACAGATTCGTTTTCTTACTTTAGGCTGGTGTATGTGGCTGCTGGCGGGATGGGGAATCACACTTTCAATCGACGCGATCATTCCAGCGGTGCGCTGGATGGTGTTTACCGCAGCGTTTGGATTGCTGCTGGTGTGGCCGGCGTATCGGCTCTCATTAGCCTCTCGTCATCTGCATAAGCGACCACGGCGGGTAATTGGTGAAACATTATTGGAGTGGATTTCGCTCATCATTGTGCTGCAAGCGGTCATTTGGCCGCTGAAAATCTCGGCACATTGGTCAGGATTACAAACAGCGCTACTGAACATTACATTTGGAGTATGGTCATTGCTGACGGGCTTGATCATCGCTTGGGGGTGTTTACGAAACAGTCCGGGAAGACGACTAATGGCCATGTGTTTGGTGGTGCTGTTGGTGTTCGGCGGACCATTATTAGAGCTGGTGGCACCGAAGTTTGTGGCAATGATTGCGATTGAGATGCCAACAGGACAGATTCTCCCGTTCTCTCCTTTGCAATCGCTGTGGTCGCTATCAAATCGACCGAGCCTGTTTTCAGCCTCCCCGTTTACAGAAATCCTGATCGGGATCACCATCGCAGCAACGATTGGCTGGATCGGACTCACCGTGATCACTCGCCCACACACAACCACTCCACATAGCCAGCCAAACACTTCGGCCAACAAATAACATGTAAATCATTGATCAATATTAGTTTAAAGAAAGAATACGAATTCCGACTCTAAAATACCCAACTCTACCACCTTACCAAGATTGATCCTCGCTCATGGTAAGCTCATAATAAAATATCCGGTAGACGGGCCGAGCCTGTGTCCGGTAACCCAATATCATTGTCATTGGGCTGTACTGACCTAACTTTCAGTTACGATAATAGCTAGATAACCCAGAACTTTATGCTGGCCAATAAGCCGGTTGATATCGGAGTGACATCGTGGAATTCATCACTGCAGAAGAAAAAGAAACACTGACCCAGCGCGTTGAAGCCCTTAAGGCGAAGCGACCAGAGATTACCGCGCGGATTGCCGAAGCCCGAGCAGACGGCGATCTGAAGGAAAACGCAGACTACCATGCAGCACGTGATGATCAGGGCATGAACGAAGCGGAAATCCGCCGCCTTGAAGAGCGACTCGCCAATGTGTCGGTTGCTTCAGATGATGACATCCCGGATGACATGGTGTTTCTCGGCGCGGTGGTGAAGCTGCGTGATCTGGACGATGACGATGAGGATCTCTACAAACTCGTGGGGGAAGCCTCGGGCTCATTTGATGCTGATGAGATCGAAGTCACGGCTTCCTCGCCAATGGGTGAGGCACTGATGAAAGCACGTGTGGGCGAGACGGTGAAAGTCGACTTGCCACGCGGCACCAAACGGTTTGAAATCCTCGAACTCATGTGATTTCCCGGATTAATCTCGCCGCGAGGCAGCCACTCGAATAAAATAGTTGTTCAGCACGGTTCTATCCCTAGGACGCCAATAAACCCGAAGAACCTTGCCGTTCTTCACATGGGGCGAGTCATGAAAAAGCGAATGAATATCTTGGTCACCATTGTCGGCTTTGTCGCATTCACACTGCCAACAGCCAACGCCCAGCAGCAAGTCGGCTCCGGCGGACGCGCGCTGGATGCCAACCAGCAGGTCGGCGGCGGCGGCACCAACCAGAGTAAGTTCCAGGAAGATTATCGCCTTCGCAACGACATTGTCACCGGCAACGTTCCGGCTGGCCGTGGCTTACAAGCTCCTGTTGGCTATCAGGCACCAGGTGAGTTTTTTGCCCCGATCTCGTCTGACGACCTCTTCGAGTTCCGTGCTCAGTCATTACCATCCTCACCGGTTCGCTTGAACGCGATCCAACGCAATCGTCCACGTTCAGAGTCTTACCGTAATATCTCGATCTACCGCCAATTCACTGATATCCCTGCCTACCGAACCGGTGGCGTGCTCGTCTCAACCGCACAGTACCAACCGGGCTTTGGATATCAGGTGCTTGAACCAACTTCCACCGGACAGGGCTTTATTGTCGGCTCAGACGAAGGCATCCAAACCGCCATCCCACAATCATCCGTGATCGGTGTAGCAGAACTCCCACAAGGCCGTTCACTTGAAGTGCAAGCTTCACCACTTTTGGGTGTACGCAGGTACGTGAACGAAACAAACCTCTCCAGCGTTCAGAACATCAACAACCCATACAACCCCAACAACAGCTTGCCTGAGGATGATGAAACAGATCAGCCGGCTCAGCTTTCATCTGGTGTGGGCACCACCGGCGAATTCGCCAACGCACCGGCACGTATCCCGGCAGGGCTTGTACTCGGCCAGCAATTGCGCTTAGACGTCAATGCCGACAATGAGGAAACTCAAGCCGAACGCATCCAACGCCTTGAAGATCAAATCTTCAATCGCACCGAGAACAAACAACTCAAGCCCGGCGAGGATGTCTATGCCGACCTCCTGAACGCCGTGAAAAAAGATGACCCATTTGCCAAACCGCAAAATCAACTCGTTGCGCCTGTACAGCAGGATGATGAGAAAACCGGCGAAGAACAATCCGAAGTAGATAGCAATAAGCTTTTGATCCCGGATAACGAAGTGGAAGCTAACAATCCACTTCAGCAACAAATGCGTGATGCACTCCGCGAACCTTCTGATAAAGAAATCGAGGACGCGGAACGCCGTAGCAAGTTGCTCCGCGAGCGTCTACAACTTAAGGACTATTCCAACACCAACATCATTCTTAAGTCGAATCGTCCTTCCGAAGAAGAGTATCGTAAGAACCTTGCGAAGCTTTTAACGAAGCTGGACTATAACTTGCCACAGATTGAATCACTGGCTGGCTCAACAGATACGCCATTCAACAATCATCTGCGTAAGGGTGAAAAGGAATTGATTGATGGCCGCTACTTTGCAGCGGAATCCGAATACCGCTCAGCCACCCGCATGAACCCACGCAACCCTCTTGCCCGTGTTGGACTCGTTCACGCGCAACTCGGTGCAGGACTGATCCGGTCAGCTGCTCACAACCTCCGTGTACTCTTTGAGACCAACCCGGAACTGATCGCTGCTCGTTATAACCCAAGACTGTTACCTTCTCCGCAGCGACTACAATGGGTTCAATCCGAACTGGACTCGATGATCTCTAACAATGAAGCAGCAGCCGACCCAGGCCTCATGATGGCATACTTTGGCTATCAGGTCGGCTCCAAACAACTCACACGCTACGGCTTGAACGTCATGGCAACTCAAGCGCCAAACGATCCGCTGCTGCCAGTGCTGCGTCACATCTGGATCGACAACCCCAATACTTCCACATCAGAAAGTAAAACAACCACCACACCCGCAGAAGTGCCTGCCAAGTAATAACTAAAACACAAAAACATACAACACGATAAAGCCCGAAGGTTCCTACCTCCGGGCTTTTCTTTCACCACTTAAACTTAAATTCCATTATCGATTAATCCTCCCCATCAATCTCACGATCCATCAAATCACACGCCACCGCCGCGATGAGTTCTTCCAATTCTCCCGGCACACTACCATCTTCTTCAAGCACCACCCCATCAACCACATCAAAATTGATCACCATGCTCGGCTCGTCATCTTCGTCGCCTTCCGCAGCCTCCTCAATCTCAACGTCATGAATCACAAACACCGCCCCCTCAAACTCACCACTAAGCAGGCGATAACCTAACTGCTCTTCCGCGTCTTCTTCACCAGTGCTGATGCTGACTGTTTCATACCGGATAGCTTGATCTTCCACGTCGTGCTCACTTTCTAAACCAAAGAGATAGGATTTATCGCGCGTGATGCGCCTGCCACGAATGTTGCTACTGAAAACGACCCGACTTTTATCACACGACATTATACCCCCGGTACACCAGTTTGCGGCCCAGAATTCTCCCTTTCCCTAAGCGCCATAGCCCCCCGTACTGCCCAATCGCCATATCCCGTGATTACAACCCATTTTTCTTTCCGTACCACACTGACGCGAATTGCATTTCGCCAGCCACCCGTTAACTTGGCCTCAGATGAGTCAAACCGACACACAACCTCCTGCTCCTTCTTCAGACGATCCAGCAACCAATCTCGCTGCGACGCAGCTATCCCTTACCCCAAAACTCACCGACTTCCTCGATCTTGCTACCCTGCAAGAAATCCAAGACGCCTTTACCGCCGCCACACGATTGCAAACCACCATCGTCGCCGCCGATGGCTCGCCCATCACCGCACCCACCAACACTCCCCAGCGTGATGCTTCCAATGCCGCCCTCGCCCATCTGATCTCACCCGAAGATCTCGACCACGACACCGTTACCGCACCCATCATGCTCGAAGGCAAGCATATCGCCTCGATCAACATCACCCCCGGAACCCCCGACGCTGACGAGACAGCAACGGAAAATCCTCCCTCGCCATGCTCTGGCACCAGTCTCCCAGCAACCAAGCACCGCAAAGATTTCATTGCCCTCACCCAAAAGCTCGGCCTAACCCCCAAGCCAGCCAACCAACTCCTCTGCGCTTTTGATGAAGCGCTTGCCTCACAAAAAGCTGCCGCCATTCAACTGCTCTATCAGCTCGCCAGTGCTATCACCCGCCTCTGCTATGAAGAGTATCAAGCCCGCCTCCGCGCTCGTGAGCTCTCCGCCCTCTACAAACTTTCTTCCAACCTCTCCAATCACCAACAACTCGATGACATTCTTGAAGCAGCCGTACACGCCATCGCCGACATCTTGGCCGTGAAGGCTGTGTCTATCCGTCTGTTAGACAAAGATGATGACACGCACCTGGTTCCGCGCGCGGTGCACAATCTCTCACCGGAGTATCTCACCAAAGGCAAAATCCAGCTTGATACCGACAACATGTTCCATGATGCCATCTCTGGTCAGACCGTCTATGTCAAAGACATGACGACCGATCCGCGTGTGCTGTTCCCCGGCGATGCCGCTTCCGAAGGCCTCGCCTCCATGCTTGCTGTCGGCATCACCTACCAGTCCAAGCCCATCGGCACAATCCAGCTCTTCACCGCTGCCACCCGCGATTTTTCGCACTATGAGATCCATCTCACCCGCGCGATTGCCGACCTGCTCGCCAGCGCGATCGAAACTGCGCAACTTCAAGCACAGCGCAAAGCATCACGCAACATGATGCGCCAAATCCAGCTTGCCGCTTCAGTGCAACGCCGCATGCTTCCCAAGCGCACACCTAAGCTGCCAAACATAGACATCGCGGCTCGCTATATCCCATCGCTCGATCTCGCTGGCGACTTCTACGATTTCATTCATCTAGACACGTCGCTTGGCCTCGCCATCGGCGATGCTGTTGGTAAAGGTGTTGCTGCTTCACTGCTCATGTCTTCCGTTCGAGCATCACTCCGTGCATTTGCACAAGACCTTTACGACCTCGACGAGATTATGACCCGCGTGAACAACGCGCTTTGTCGAGACACGCTCGACTCCGAATTCGCCACGCTTTGGTACGGCACACTCGACCCCAACACCCTCCGCCTCACCTATGCATCTGCCGGGCATGACCCGCCATTGCTTCTGCGCAACGGCACCATCCATCAACTCGACACCGGCGGCATGATCGTCGGCGTTCTCCCCGATACGCACTACGACAAGGGCCTCTTTGATCTTGAGCCCGGCGACACGCTACTGCTCTATACTGATGGCCTCACTGATGCGTTTAATCCCGACCAACAAAAGTTCGGGCGCACTAATCTTGAGCGCGCCCTCACGACTGCCGCACAAACCAAACACACCGCCGCCGACATCCTCAATCATATCCTTTGGGAACTGCGTCAACACACCCAAACACACCCCGCCACCGATGACGTCACCCTCATCACCCTCCGCGTGACGGACTAACCAGATACCAATCACACACAAACACCCACCATCCAATCTGTGTTTGCGTGATTGCCTTCAGGCCCCGCTGGCCTGAAGGCACAATTAAAAAACACTTAAAACAATAACCCCTCGCTATTAAAATAAACGCATCAAGACAAACAAGATCAAACTGATCAGGTACACCCTCACCGCGATTCTTCTCACCGTCGCATTGCTGTCACTCTGTGCCATGATACTCATCAAAAATCGCAACACCTACAATCTCCTCATCACCAACGCCACCTTTAACAACAGACTCATCGGTTTTCATTGGGATGATTATTACTATGAGCGTGCTTGCTGGTTCAACATCATTGGTTCAGAAGACACTGTAGATGCTTGGCGATTTGGCAATGAACTATTTGGCTTCTTATCATCTATCACAACAGGTCCGAGACGTCCTGAACCAACACGCGAACTTTACATACACTTAATCGGCTATAGGTTTTTAGCCGTATCAAATGAACTTTTCTCAACTTGGTCATTCACTATTTATTGGTTCGCTTTACTCTACAGCACAATCACCTCCATCCTACTCATCAACCTCCGCGCCATTTGGCGTATCTTCTTTACAACCGCAACTCCTTCCACACAACCAAACCCACACACCAACAACTAACACGGCAACTTCCCTTACAATACCCCCATGCCCTCACCTGCTTCACAAAACACGCCTCCGCCACCATCGCTCTATCAGCCATCTGATTCACCCAAAGACATCCTCATCATCGCGATCGGTTCCTATGGCGATGTCTTCCCCTTACTCCACCTCGCATCCACCCTCCAATCTACTGGGCACCACATCACCTTCGCCACAAGACCCGGCTACAAACATCTCGCTAATGATGCTGGTGTCCCCTTCACGCCGCTCGGTGATGATGAACTCTTTGAAGAAATGGCAGGTGATCCTGACCTTTGGCATCCCACCAAGGGGCCGCTGTTGATCATCGATAAAGCGATACCGAACCTGCTCCAACCCGTCTACAATCTCACCGAAAAACACTATAAAACAAGCGGAAACAACCTCATCGTTCTGACGCCTGCTCTCGGGATGGGCGCTCGCATCGCCCGGCAAAAATACCCCTTCCGTCTGGTGATGACCCAGCTGCAACCGCTGCTCTTTCAATCCGTTCATGCGCCTTACCGCGCTTCGCACGCCATCCCCGATCTTACCCGCCTGCCAAAACTGATCCGCGTCCCCGTAACGCACACACTCTACTATTTCCTCAACAAATATACCGATCGGCTCATGTTCCCGGTCGTCAATCCCTTCATATCTAATCATGGATTAGATACCGTTAAGCGAAACTTCTTTGCAAGCTGGATCCATTCCCCGGATATTAACCTCGCGCTCTTCCCCGAAGCTTTCTGCCCCGCACAGCCAGACTGGCCACCACATACCCATCACATCGGATTTCCACCCTTCGAGTTGGACCTCGGCAAACCATTCACTGCAAAGCTGCAATCCTTCTTAGACAAACACAGTGCCGCGGATCAGAAGCCACTCCTTTTCACGCCCGGCTCGGAAAATCGCCACGCACAAACCTTCTTCCAATCCGCACTAGCCGCGACACAAAACCTCGACCGCCCCGCCATCTTCGCCACGCAATTCACCGAGCATCTGCCCTACCCGCCCAAACAACTGCCAGAGCATGTGCTGCACGTACCCTACGCACCGTTTGCCAAACTGCTTCCACACTGCGCCGCGATCATTCATCACGGCGGCATCGGTACGACCGCCCGCGCCATCACGACCGCCACCCCGCAATTGATCATGCCCCTTTCACATGATCAACCCGATAACGCCAGCCGCGTACGCCGTCTTGATATTGGCGACTACCTCCCGCCAAAGAAATTTACGCCCCGCCGCCTCTCACAAAAACTCGATTACTTACTTACAAAACCGCGCATAGCTGGTAATTGCAAGCAAATTGCCGAGATCATCAATCGGCAAACCATCACACCTGATCGACTTGATCAACTGACCACACAATGAGCAATGATTGACTGCTCGTCCGCCACTTATCATTTATCAACCTCACGCCGCTCATTACAATAGCCACTATATCGATACCACAACATTCTATCGGAATATCACATGCATTCAGTTAAACAGCTTTTTGTCACCGTTCTTTGCCTACTTCTTAGCGCCCAATTCGCTCAAGCTCAACCCACACAACCACAGCCTTACCTACCTCCCATCGAATCCTTCACTCACGGCCCACTCTCTCTGCATGACCTGATGCAACAGCGCATTGATTATTATCAAGACCGGTTTACATCCGCCTACAACAACCATGGTCATAAAAATGCCAATTGGGATTCGCTCGCCACTCGTTTCCTCAAACAGTTTGAATACTACTATGCACTGCATATCAATACCCGCATCCCCTATCTGCGAATACCAGATAGCGTTCAAATGGATCGGATCAATGAACTAGCAATACAGCTCATGACGACCCGCTGTGAAGACCCGCTAGTGCTATTTGCTATCTTCAAAACCGCCTTCCATGATTCCTGTAACGAAAAGCAATTCAATCTCTACATTAACAGTGTCAATCGTCTAAAAGATCTCGACTACTCCCCTGAAATCAAATTTATGATCATCCAGCTGGTCGACGAGCTCTCCCGTAAACGCGATGGCGCGCGGTACTTACCAAATATTCGCTTCCCCAAAAATACCATCATAGATCACATCGTCCCCCTGCTTGCATATGCCAAAGCTAACCCCGAGACGCGCCGCACGATCTACAACAATCACGAATATTTCTTTGGTCGGCGCGATAAACTGACCCTAAATTTCAAAAAGGCCATCTTCGCCAAACTCCAGAAACATGAAGACAAGATCGACCCTTGGTTGTACAACCTCGCACTTGGCAATCACCATATCAATGTGGCCTGGCAGCACCGCGGCGATGGCTATGCTTCAACCGTGACTGATGACGGCTGGCAAAATTTTAAGAAGCATCTCCGTCTTGCGGTACACCACCTACGCAAAGCACACGAGATTGCCCCATCACTTCCCGAGCCGGCAACCGATCTAATCACCGCTGCCATGGCTGGCAGTGACGCATTACAACGACATGAAGATTCATGGCATTGGCTTCGACTCGCAATTGCCGCCCAGCACGACCACACCATGGCCTACGCAAAGGCCCTCGACGCCGTGCGACCTCGGTGGGGTGGCTCACTCAAAGAGATGTACCACGTCGGCAAGATCGCACTCAGTTCCGACCGCTTCGATACCCGCGCCCCGCTTATGTTGCGAAACACTGTCCACACCATGATCAACGAAACAGAAAGCCTTGATTGTCTGCGTATTCCCACCATTCAAACCGATCTTGATAACTTGTTGACAAAACTGATCGATCAGCCCAACTACAAAAGCGGCCGCTTCGAACTGATCGCCAACCGGATCGCATTCGCACACCACACCAACAAACATGATCTTGCCCGTGAGCTTTACCTAAAAAACAAAGACAACATTCAGATGCACCACACCGCCCTGATCGACCACCAACCACTTACCGCCCAGCGCATCTTCACCATAGGGCAGCCCTATACCGACAAGCTCTTTGAGGCGATGGCTTATGATCATCAACAACGAAAACACAAAGCCGCCATCAACATTTACAACACCATCCTCACCGATCTCAAGGACAACCCCGATACAACCTCATATGAACGCCGCGCTATCGAAGAATTCAAACAACTTGCTGAAATCAACCAGAGCTTTAAAGAAAGCAAATGGACCGAGTTGATCAATCCAAACCAACCCTACGCCGGCTGGAAAACAATCTACGGACAGTGGTCGATAGAAGAAGACGGCCTGCGCGGTAACTCCTATTCCGCACGTCTCCCGCAAGGTCTGGCTGTCCTTCACAAAATCGACTTTGGCAAGCGTATCAAAATCCGTGGCAAAGCAACACTCCACAACCAACTCGATGCCGAACTGGAGAATCAATATCCCAACATCGCTGTCTTCTACCACGCTGACCACTTTAACAATAATAATCTCGCAGAAACCAGCTTTAGCATGTACCCACTGATTAACCAAGTCAGTGTTCAGATCGACAATAATAATCTCGGCCCTGATACCATCGATCACATGTTCAACAGCAACACCGTCAACTTCGAACTCCACATCACACAGCACGAAACAAAAGCCTTCATTGATGGCGAAGAGATCTATACTTTCCCTCACATCGATGCCCCCAAAACATCTGAAACCCGCCTCGCCATCGGTGCCTGGACTTGGGTCCCCGGCGTTTCCGTCACCTTCCACTCTCTGCAAGTTAAACCCTACGATGACCCCACCCCCCCACCCTCTCCGATCGACTAGTTCAATGCACAAAATTCGACCACTAAACACTCGCCCCCAAATCCGACTTATGTCGCCGCAGCGCCGCAATCCCTCATTACCACCATTATTCAACACGTCCAATTTGGCCCACCCCGTAGCTACCCTTAAAATACCTCCCCTTGACCGATTTGGCCGCCTTAGCGTTGCCACGCGTCATGGGCACCCGCAACACCGACGATCAGGCACTAGCAACAATCCGGCACAGCATCACACGCCAACACTAACAGGCCTGCCGCCTGCAACCCAACGAAACGAGAAAGCTAAACGCTTTAGGAGTAAACAGATATGGCTGGTCATAGTAAATGGGCAAATATCAAGCATCGTAAAGGGCGCCAAGACGCCAAACGGTCGAAAATCTGGTCCAAATGCTCTAAGGCGATCATGGTCGCAGCTAAAAATGGCGGCGGCAATCCTGAAATGAACCTGGCTCTCCGCTATGCCATCGATGATGCCAAAGCCGAGAACATGCCCAAGGACACTATCGCCAACGCCATCAAAAAAGGTACCGGCGAGCTAGAAGGTGTTTCCTTCGAATCCATCGTCTACGAAGGCTACGGCCCGGCAGGCGTAGCGATTATGCTCGATATTCTTACTGATAACCGCAACCGAACCGCTGGCGAAGTCCGCAAGATCTTTGAACGCGGCGGCGGCAACCTCGGGGCCACGGGATGTGTCGCTTATAACTTCGAACAGAAAGGCCAGATCTTCATCTCCAAAGAAAACACAGATGAAGAAAAACTCATGGATACCGCACTTGAGTCTGGTGCAGACGATGTGGCAGACGCGGACGATTCTTGGGAAGTGCTTTGCGAGCCATCAGCATTTATGGATCTTCGTGGTGCAATTGAATCAGTTGGTTTCGTCATCGAATCGGCTTCAGTTAACATGATCGCGCAAAACACTGTCGAAGTTACCGGCAGCGATGTTGTAAAAGTCATGAACTTCATCGAGCTAGTTGAAGACCATGATGATGTTCAAAAAGTTCACGCGAATTTTGATATCTCTGATGAAGATATGGCTGCACTAGAAAACGAATCATAAAGATTGATTGTGTTTGTATCGCTTCACCATAAGGCAGGGAGTTTTAGTTTAATGATTCGTATCTCGGTGAAATATGTTGGACATGTACAAGGGGTTGGCTTTCGCTACACCACGATTGAGATTGCAAAGAAATTTGCGGTAGCAGGATATGTGCAGAACATGCTAGATGGCAGCGTGCAGGCTATCATCGAAGGGGACAAAAAAGAAATTACTGCGTTCATGCAGGCAATTAAAGAACGCATGAGCCGTAATATTGAAACGGTCATCAAGAACGAAAGTGAAGCCACTGGTGAATTCGGTGAACCTAGCAGCACAGACACATTTACCATTCGCTACTAACACATCTATACTAACAGTATTTGTAGTTATTCTTTTCTGCATTAAACACACCCCATTCTTCAGATCACTAAAAACAAGCATTCACTCCACCTAAGTAATCTCTCTAGGGAAAGAACAGGAGGGGAAAATGCTTGATCTTTATGCGCTATATGATGAAGCTGTATATATCAATCGTTTCATTACCGGACTATCTCCATATAAGCGTAATTTGTTACACACATATAAACGAGCAGGGACGGCTCATGAATAACAAAAACCTGATTAGATATTTAGCGGTTTGTGTTTTGCTCTGCGCTACTGGCTGCCATTCTTACGGACCGAAGTCGATCATTCCTGACCGTTTCGACTACAGCGCTGCTCTTGCTCAATCATGGAAAAATCAGCTTGTTCAGAATCTTGTCCGTATGCGATATGGTGGCACACCTCATTTTGTTGAAGTCAGTGGCATCTTATCTCAATACTCGATCAACACTGAAGCCATTGGCGGATTCCGTGTGAATGCCGATGGCGTTGCGGGTGTGACCGAAGTCCCATTCTCAATTAGCGGCAGCTTCACTGAAAGCCCAACCATCACATACACTCCCCTGGTAGGTGAAGACTTTACTGAACGATTACTCACGCCCATTGATCCCGTCACAATCATCTATATCGCACAAGCCGGTTGGCCAATTGATCATTTGCTTGAACTATGTGTTGATCAAATCAATGGTCTCCGAAACCATACCATCGTAAGTTCAAACAATATTGAATCTACGAAAGCTCAAGCACAAGATAGCGAATTTGTTGAACTCGTCACACTCTTAAAAGCACTTCAAAGTCAAGGCATGCTCGATATTCGTGTCGAACAATCCGGTCGAAAACTTACACTTTTTCTTCCACCCACCAAAGGAACAGAAGCACAAAATAAGATGACCATGCGTTTGCGAGAGATTCTAAACCTAAGCCAAACAGATTCAGAATTTATATTGATCCAAAGCTCAATCCAACGAAGCATGGATGAGATCGCCATGCAAACAAGGTCACTTCTCACCATGCTTATCTCACTTTCAAGCGCAGTTGAAGCACCAGAATTACATATGGAGCAAAATATTGTTTATGAAGAAGCGTTAATGAGAATGCCGCCTAGCGCAAAAGAAAAACTTCTTGAAATTGGATCAAGTAAGAAACCTGTAAAAAATGTCTTTGTGCAGATTAAATATCGTAACCATTATTACTATGTTAAAGATGAAGACGAAGGATCCAAAAGAACACTTGCACTCATTACCTATCTCTTCAATTTGCAATCCAGAGAAAGTGGCCAAATGGCACCATTGATCACTGTACCTGCAGCCGCGCCTAGATAATTTCACATACCATGCAGAGGGGAACGATGTGACGACCGCTACCACAGGCCCAATCAGCATCGAAAAACCCCAAATGTTCACCGGTAAGCTTACCAGTTGGGCGTGGCAATATCGCTGGGCAATTGTTGGTTCATTGTTGGCACTGTACCTGATCGGTTTTTCCTTTTCTTGGCGACCTGGTGGAGACAGCGCACTACACCTTTGTTATGCGCGTGATCTTCTTCGTAGCCATACAGATGGCATGCGCAGCGCATTGTACCAACCGCTAAGCCCAGGAATGGCTTGGGTATTAGCTGCGTGTATGCATCTTTTTGGAGAAGGTCCAAATGCAATCGCCGCAGGACTCACCATCTGGCTTGCAATTGCATCCATCACACTTTTGCTTGTTTATCAATGGTTTTCACTATTCTGCCGTCGTGGTGAAGCCGTATTTTTAACCGCGTCTTTTGGCATCACTGAAACGTTCTACAGTCATGCCTATGAACTACTTCCCGATATTCCTTTTGCGCTTGGCTCAATACTTATGTTATTGGGTGTCGAGCGTCTTCAACAATCTCTTAGCAATGATTGGTGTGATGCCACTGTATGGTGGCAAAAAAAAGGAGTTTTGCGAAGTGTATTTGAACTATGCATGGGCATCGTGATTATGAGTATTTTTCGTAGTGTTGTAATTGTGTTTGTCAGCGCAGTCATTCTCACACTTTTTATTAAACTTGTACATTATCAAAAATGGCGAATTCTCATATTTACCAGTATCGCAATATTTGTTTTTACTATATCTGCACGGTGGCTTGCACTTGGTGTAGGTCCACTGAGTCTGCATCCCGATGAAAAATTAGTAATCGATCTCATCACACAAACATCACCATATGATTTACTTACTCGGATGTGGCAAAACATCCAATTTCTACTGACGGAAGCTGGCCCGGAAGGCATACTAGGTCAAGATCTCGGCCCCATCATCAGCATACCTATCGGCCTGATTCTTTTTATGCTGGGATTACGTCTCTTTCGAAGACGATTGTTATGGGGAATTCTTTTTTGTGCATTCATTGTGCAGTGGATTCTTGTGCTACCAGTAGATCGATACTTTATTCCTATCACGGGATTAATCACACTGGCGATATGGGACGGTCTCTGCTGGCTTGAATCTTTAACGGCTCAAAAACACTTTAAAATCAGTACAAAATGGCTCACACCCGCTATCGTTATTATCTGGCTTGGTTGCAACTTAGCTACTGACCTGAAGGTGTTTGCATCACGATTTGAAAACCATGAACAGTACCGGCGGAATAAGTATCTCGGTATTCCTGGCTTAGCAGCAGATATTCACAAATATGTTGATCCTGCTGAAGCTGTGCTTGCTCCGACATGGATGAATATGGAGCTTTCGTGGTGGAGTGATCGTGTGGTCATGAATCAGCTTACTGCAACACATTTCTCGTATGCCATCTTGCCCCTAAGTGATGAAGGAATGCTTAAAATGAAGCAAGCTAAACTTATCCCTATTAAAGAGTTGGCAAACCACTCCGGCAAGCGCGGCCGTATGTATACACTCTGGCTTCTTGCTCCAGAAGATCATTTGAATCAATAGGCACCACGACAAAATACTACGGCTAAGAATGTGCGCGATAGCAGGTAGATATCAAGCCAAACTGACCAATTACGTACATAATAAATGTCCAATGCCACGCGCTGCGGATACGTTAGCAGGTTTCGCCCCGACACTTGCCACATCCCTGTAATACCCGGTGAAACCTGCTTATAGAGATCAATTTCATGCTTGTAATGCACCATGTCTTCTTCGAAAATTGGACGCGGTCCTACCAATGCCATCTCTCCAAACATTACGTTCAACAGTTGTGGCAACTCATCCAAGGACGTTTTTCGCAAAAATTTTCCAACACGTGTAATGCGGGGGTCATACTTAAGCTTATGCGTTTCTTTCCATTCGAGTTGATAAACGGGATGACGTTGTAGATACTCTTCAAGCATCTGGTCAGCATCATGGTGCATCGTGCGAAATTTAATCATCCAAAACTTTTGGCCATGTTTACCGACACGTTCCTGTCGGTAAAATACTTCACCTTTTGAATCAAGACGAATGATAATAGCAATCATCATTAATACTGGAAAGATGACTGGTGAAAAAAAGGTCACGAGAATCAGCTCTATAAAACGTTTTAATGATCGCCTTCCCGGATCAAGCAATCGATGCCGCATCTGTAGGCCGAGCACACCACCAAGGTCCGCAGAAGTCACCCACAATGAAGCCAGTGCGTCATATTGTGGCACCATAATTGTTGAATGAAAGTTGGTTGTGATCTTCCGTAGAAGTTTGTGTGTACTTTCATGATTAACTTTTGACATCGCTACAATCGCAATATGTTTTTTCTCTCGACCCGACAGTGATCGTATGTGCTCAAGGCTATTTCTCACCGGCACACCAAAGTAATCTTCGGATGTCACTGTTGAATCCTCCGCAACGTTAATCACAGCAACCGGCTTTAATCCGATTTCAGGGCGCATACATAAGGTGCGCACTGTACGTTGAGCGGAGAGATTGTCCGCAATAATTACCGCTGGCTGTCCCCACCAATGTTTTCCTGCAAACAACATACGTACAAGCGCCCGTCCGAACGGTACAGACAAAAGTGAAAGCATCCAAGAAATAAATATCACTGCACGGGAATAGGTCGTCGCTTCACGAAATAAAAAAATAGCCGCCGCAAGTGAAAAATATACCAAGGTCGTGGTAATCGTGAGATTTCGCAGTTCATTGGCAGGCGAAAGCGGTATCCCCGGATATAACCGCGCACAGATGTATGCAAGAATAAACACAAGCACCAGCGGTAGGAGGGGCCAATAGATTGAAGGATTGTAGCCCCCATTGAAGTAATCACGGGCCAACACTGATGCAAAAAAAACACTTGATAGCGCAACAATATCTGAAATGAACAGCAGTATATAGACCGCCAGCGGCCGCGCATGCGCTGATGCTAGTTTAGAGATAGCCCGCCGCCCTTTGGGCTTGATCGCTAGTTCGTTTGTGGCTGCATGATATTCGGGCGCAAAAGCTTGCTCGGTGTCTGACATATCATCCCTTTGGAAGTGAACATCTGCCAGTAATATTGAATCAACTCATTCATCTCACTAAGAAATCGGTCACTTGAGAATTGCTGTGCGTGCTCTGCGATTTGTGCCGAGGAAAACTGTGTTCGGCAAGCATCAAATTGATGAATACTCTCAGATATATCCTCAGCTGTTTGCTGCTTGAAATGCAGCCCTGTCGTCCCGTGTAGCACGGTTTCTTTTGTTCCGCCTTTACCAAATGCAATCACCGGTGCGCCGGCTGCTTGCGCCTCAACAGGCGCAATACCAAAATCCTCGTCTGCGGCATACACAAACCCTCTACATCTCTGCATATAATCAGACACTACTTCATCTGGTTTTTCCCCAAGAAAAATTACATTACGCGAACTCATTCTCTCAAGCTTTTCTCGATCAGGTCCATCTCCAATCACATAACATCGCTTATCCGGGTGCTTCGCAAATGCTTGCACAATCAAATCAACACGCTTATATGAAACCAATCGTGATACTGTTAAATAAAAATGCTCTCGCACTTCGTTAGGCGAAAACCGCATCACATCAACCGGCGGATAAATCACCTCGCACGATCGACGATAGATTTTGTAAATACGCCGAGCAACGTACTGTGAATTCGCAATAAGCACATCTGGACGATGTGCCGTCGCAAGATCAAACTGACGCACGCGATGTAGCAGTGCTCGCTTCAACAAGCCCCATGGACCAGAACCAATGCCAGCTTGCTTCATATATACGTGATACAAATCATGGATGTATCGCATCGGTGTGTGCATGTAACAGATATGTAGCTGATCTGCATGTGTCAATACCGACTTACTCACCGCATGTGACGATGAAATCACCAACTCCGAATCACCGAGATCATGCTGCTCAACCGCCAAAGGCATAAGCGGCAAATATAACGCATGATGCGTTTTCGCAAATGGTAATTTCTGCAAGAAAGACGTACGTATTAACCGATTCGCTAACGGCGACTGTGAAACCACCTTTGGGTTATATAGTAAAAGATAAAGGGGCGCCTCCGGGTACAACGTCCCGATCGCTTCGACAACTTTTTCAGATCCCGCATACGAAGCGATCCATTCATGGACAAGCGCAGTGCGCATAGCAACCCTTACAGAAAGGAACTAAATGATCTAGTAAGATCATCTTGCGTGGTTCACGTATCCGTAGATGGGTGCCTCCAACACAATGAGCTCACCCCTTCAAACACATGGGAATGCAATCTATTGTAAAACGCATCGCTGCTTATGGCAGATGGGTGATGTGCTAAGGATCGTTCATGATATGATATCCCTATGAGTGACACGATCATCCACCCCGCCCATGAATCGTTCTCGCTGAGCATTCCCGAAGAAGCCAGCTGGGAAGCCCCCTCGAATTTGAGTGATGAGGTTGATGCGCTCTGGCAAACCGAGAAAAAGAAACGTGGATCGCATCTTTTCAATGGCACGCTTGTTGGTATTCTTGACGTAAATGTACAGGGCATGGTCGGTCGGTGGTTCGAGTATCGCTACTATGTCGCGCGTAAAATTATCCCAAACAAACTCGCTGACCTGCCCATATCCGTAGGTGTTTCTGGCATCATCCTTCACGACGACTATATTGTCTTTGCCAAACGTAGCCAGCATGTCATGTCATATGCGGGTTATTGGGAATTAGCCCCTTCCGGTGCAATCGACAGGCAGTTCTACAACTCCGCAACAGGTTTGATTGACCTCAAATCTCAAATCTGTTGCGAGCTTGAAGAAGAAACCGGACTTTCAAAAAAAATCATCACTCAAGTTACTCCATTCGCTTATACACTGGATTCTAACGACCCCTCATATGAAGTTTGCCTGAAACTTACGCCGAATCTCAGTTTGGCTGAAGCACAAAGCCACTTCCAATCACGAACAAATAACGAATATGATTCCTTTAAAGTAATACCACAAGAAGAAATTCGTTCTTTTATACGTGATAACATAAATCTGATTCTGCCCACGTCGAAGGCAATACTTTCCTTTTTGAATATCTTGGACTAAGAAATAACAAAATGAGCCGGAGCAATTGCTTGCCCCGACTCATCCCAAACCATGTTCATCAATTAATTCGATGTCGCTACTTATTCTTCATCGTAATCCAGTTGTGTGATTGCCTCTTCGTCGGCCCCATTAGGCCCTGGCTCAGATTCTGACAATCGCGAATTGAGTCGCACTAATGCTTGTGCAACATCAATTAAACCGCTGCGAACCTTACGATAATTTGGACGTCTGTAATCAGCGATACCCGCATCATCCATCGCCTGTTCAGCAGCTTCGTGTTTTCTATCCTGTTCTTCTTGATCAATACCCGCAAGCTCATCCACCATCTTGATATCTTCGGTCTGAAGTAAAATTAGTTTTGCACGCTCCGGCTCTTGAATGACAGGCTCATTGTCGGAATATTTGACGGATAATTCCTCTAACAATCCTCCTTCTTGATCTTCAGATTCAGCCCGAGCAATTTGCATTTCTTTTTCTTCAATTTCAGCTTCAGGTATTCTCTCACCCCTATCTGCTAAATCCGATCGGTCTGCAAACTGCTCATGCTCTGAAAGCTCGTCGAGTTCAGCATCATTGTTTTTCCCGCGTGCTTCTTCACGACGAGGAAGCTCTTCAAATACTTCATCGTCTGACGGTTCATTCGCCGAACCATCATCACCCTGAGCTTTTGCCTCACTGACGAGCTGCGCCACAATCTGAGCTGGCTGAGTAATCATTTCACTCTTAGCGCGACGGTGCTTCACATTAATATACACCATCACACCCGCGATGATGAGCACGAGCATCAGCACATTCACCCCAACAAGAACTGTGTTTAACGAAAATGGTCTTTTTTGACTACTCATCGTTCCTTGCCTTTTTTTCACGCATCACTGCGTACGAACATGGATTGCGGTTATTTCAAAATCTAAACGTTTATTTTTCTGAAGAGAAAATTTCCCAGCAAAACTATGGACCCCCGACATTGTCAAACCCTTGCGCGACAGTGCAGTCAATTGCGCTTTCTGTAACATCTGCTCTACGGGTCTCGGCAACATCACCGCCAATTGATTACCTTCTTGCCAACCTTGATTTTGTACGACCCCTGAAAAAGCAGGCACTTCATGCACAATCCGTAGGCGGTTTGAATACCGTTCCCGTCGTCCCACACGTAGACGCTGCTTTCGCCACTCGCCACCGCGCAATACGTACTCCAAATCAATCGGCTCATTCATTCCTTCATAAACAACCAATCGCATTCCTCCACTGCGAATCACATTAAGAGCTTCTTCCATATCCCCCCAGTCAATCCGCAATACTGGACTCGGCTTGCCTTCGGTCGCCCGTGCAAAATCACCCGCAATATCCTCAGCCTCTGTCTCGGCTTGCTGTGATTCAAACATTCTCTCCATCTCTAATTTCGGCTCTTCCTGCGGCGCTGGCTCTTCTACAGCAGCTTGCTCGACAGGCTCGGGCTCCATCATTGGCTCGGGTTCCGGCTCAGGTTCGGGCGTTTCAGCCTGCTTAATCGGCTCGGGCTCTGGTTTAATTACTTCTTCATCGATCTCTGGTTCAGGCTCCGGTTCTGGTTCTTTAGCCTCAACCAGCTCTTCTGGCTCCGGTAATTCTTCCTCAACTTCCTCTTCTTTTACCTCCTCCTCAGGCATCTCCAACGTCTCCATCGCTTCTACCAACTCAACAATCGCTGCAAGCTCCTGTGCATTCACTTGCTTTTGGCGCTTCATAAACGGAAGCTCCAACATCATTGCATGTAGTGCTAATGAAAGTATGACACCAAATAAAATAAAGACGCGTGACAAATGCACACCCCCATCACATGGTTATTCTTCACGAGAAGCCAACCCACCAAGCTGGCTATTTGATTCTTCCTGGTTGATTGCTTTTGCACCAAACTTAACCGCCACCCCCGTATCACGGAAATCAGACCAAACCCGCATCATACGGTGATGCGTAACCTGTTCGTTTCCGGTCACCAAGACAATACACTCATTGCCCTGCCAACCCTGCATGAGCTGTCTAGGTGTTTCATACGGCTTATCCTCGAAGACATACTTATCTTCTTGAACAACAACCAGACGTACTTGATCTACCGTGATAGGCGAAACGGCGCCTCCGCCAACTTCCGCAGGTTTGGCTTCCACTGTGCCTACGCGGATCGATTCGCTCAGAAGTACGATCGCAGCGCAAAGCAAAATGAAAAGCAGATCAATAAAGCCTCGTTGCAGCATACCCGTCGCCTTACTTTCATGATGGACTGTGTTGTACGCAACACAGTACCGTCGCCATCACGCATACTTCATGAACCCTGCCCGCTTGAATCAAGTCGGACAGATCCACTATCTTTTATGAATGTACACGTGCTTCTTTTTCAGTCGCATCCATGGCCGCCTTACTAGCCACACCGTCTAGAAGGTATCGGACCACCGTGGCGACCAGCGCGATAGACAACCCAAAGATGGTTGTCATACACGCTACCGCCAAGCCGCTCCCAACATGCTCCCCCGCCAAACCACCGTCGGCCAGGTGAAAACTCTGCACCACACCAACGATCGTGCCCAGAAGCCCGAGTCCCGGAGGTACTTCTTCAAAAAACTTTAGCATGCGCTCATGCCCCCGCCACACACGTGCCTTCAACTGTTTACCAAAAACAATCCCCCACAACCCGATCACCAGGCTACGCTCAATCAGAACTGCCCCCAACAGGATCGAACAGATTAGTAGTGGCCACATCATGAAACCACCCAACTCAAAATAATCCCACAATCGCATCATGATCAAGCTACCTCATGATTAACATCTATATTTGTACCGCCCCAACGGCAGTCACATCCCTTCTCTCCACACAAAGCACAACAAAAGCCACAGAGTGCCTTTCAGCACCCGGTGGCTACACCGGCTCAATCATCAAAATCATCTTCAACCGGCTCTGCAAGGAAACGCGTAAAGTTAATCGACGAAAGCAGGCGCTTTGCATCCTGACGTAAACGAACCATCGTACGGTTACGTCCACGCTCAAATGCCTTATAAGCTTTGGCTTTCACCGGATCCTCATCCGGATTTGCCGCTTCTGCTTCGACATTCCCCACCGGCACTTCCAAACCCAAACGGGCTGCGACAATCTCCAAACGAAGCTCAATCAGATCAAGCTTGTCCTGCAAACTCACCTGCTCTGCATGAAGCACGACCGGATCTTGGCCCTGTTGCATTAAATGAGCTGCACGACGATCTAGCTGATTAAGCCGTTGGCGAATCACCTGACGTTCATTGAGCAATTTATGATAGATTGCCCGTTCCTTTACCTGTGATTTTTTATTCTCAGCAAAACTAGTTGTTGCTAGCGCTAACATTAGCACTAAAACAAACCATCCGATAAGCCAACCCCACTCCGCAGATTTTTTGACTGATTTATCTTGCATCTCTGCAATCCTTATGACAATTGTTCGATTAATCGAAGGAAGACCAACCGCCTTTGCACAGGCGGCCGGCCGCGCCCTCTTATCTCTTTACTCGATACCTGAATCTTGCAGTTTCAGAATACGAGCCGAAAGCTCTTCATCTTCTGCAAGGCTCCCAAAACCACTCGTGTCACTTGAAATACCCGAGCTGAACATCGCCTGATCGTTCGGTTGGATTGAATCCACTGCCGCTTCAAGCTCAAACATGCTTTCCTGCAATGCGTTTTCAACTGCAACATTGAAGCCACTAAGTTGATCCTGCAACTGTGTCATGCTTGAGGTGAACTGTGACATTTCACCAGTTGTCCCACCAATGCCGCGCACCATATCCAGCAACTCCGAGGCGCCTTCAACCGTATCCAGCAAAGTCAGATATTCCTCGAGACGAACCGCAGTCGATTCAAACTGAGCGAACAGAACTTCAGTCCCCATGAGCACCTGCTGATGCGCCAAGGACGCTTCATCTAGAACACTCAGAACATTCACCCACAGCTTACGCTGGTCTGGCGAAAGGCGGTCAGTCATCCGCTTAATCTGCGCAAGGTCACGCACAGTACGATAGTGAGCAACAAGCCATTTCTTACGAACCGGGTCCTTTTCATCTGGGATCCGTTTCGCAATACTGTTCAGCAGTTTCTCACTACGTGCATCCGGTTTCAGCAACTCAGCCTTACCGTCTGCTTCCAGTGCACGCGCCAACCGCATACGCACCCAGCCAATTTGCTCGGTCAGATAAGTTTGACCTTCCCACATCGGCTCAAGCACACGCTCCCGTGACGTCAAAACGCCTTCAACCGCCACCTCGCACTTTTCAAGTGCATTGCGCGTTTCGCCTTCAGCCAATTCTGCTTCCGCATCATTGACCGCTTCGACAAACGCCGTGAAAGATGTTTCCATCTCTTTTTCAAGTGGATCAATTGAAGTCGCCAGCTTCTCAACGACATGACCAAAGTCATAGCCCTCAAGATCAAGTGTGCTCTTCGATTTTTTCTTATTCTTGCCCGTGATATCAATGACTTCTGCGCCATAGGAAACAGTCGCGAAGCTTCCAAATGCAACAGCGCCAGCAACAATCGACATCACAGCCCAACAATTTCGTCTTGAAGTGCATTTCGCCTTCATCACAAACCTTTCACTGATAGATTTGAAGCTCATCGTCCACCTCCGTATGCCGCGAGTGGCGTAATTGGAACCTTCAGGTTCACTTGACGAGCCTTGATACGCACTTCACGCCGTAGATATGGATCTTCGATACGTGAGAAATGTGCTTCAGCCAAATCGCCATTACCGTTCATCAACGCTTCAGCACCTTCAATTAGCGCTTGCAAGCTTCGGATCTGACGCTTCTGACGATTAGTAACCGCCATAGGCCGTGCTTCTGAAAGATGCACTTCAGCTTGCTGCAGATCGCCATGGCTAATCGCTTGTGTACATGCCACCATGTGCTGTCTAAAGAGTTGATTGTCTACCCTGGTTTCGCTGATGAGAGAGCACCCTGTCATCATCATAATAATAGCGATGACAACTGCTAAACCTCCACCACGCGTACCACGCATAAAATAACGCATTCCCTGCCAGTTCATTACTGTGCACTCCTTTGCTCTTGGCCGCAAAGCCGTCCGTGTAACTGATGATTAATGTTCCAACCAGAAGCCCGATTAACGAATGTTTACCGCAGAACGTCTATAAAACTAAAGTAATCAAATAAAACAAATATTCAGATGATCAAACAAAGATGATTCGACTACCTTCACACTTTTCGTCATCTCGTGTCCGGTCCCTTCAAGAAATCATTCACAATTCGTAAGACCCAGGCAACCATAAAACACAGTTATTATTGGTTAAAACCTCCCGATGGTATGCCGCTGGGGTGGGTCGATGACAGGTCCCACCGGGAGGCTGCGTTGGCTTGATCTTTTAATAAACAATGCTCTTAAATCATTAAATCGCATCCTTATCAGTACCACTGGATACCCCTGATGTCTTCTTTGGCCTATCTAAACAACAACAATATGATTCTCACTGCCGAATGAATTAGTACACACATGTGGGTTAAAAAAATCTTTTGACCACTTACCATTCCGCTTTAATCTATATTCGTAATATCCAGTTTTGAGCGCGATCACACAACACCAAAGCTTAATCCCCTCAATATCACACTCATCAAACCTTTTTCCATTTACATCCCAATCATTAAATCCGCCCACCACACTAACATGCGTTTCATGCCCAAACGGCTGTACAAACACAACTTCCTCATCTACAACTGATACTCCAAATAATGCATGCAATCGGCCATGTTGAGCTTCTAGTAGTCGCTGTAAAACCATTCGGTGCCCCATAGATTGCGAATCGGCCTCCCCCATAATCTCCTGACAATCAGAACCTCGTTTTCGATATTGATCGTTATATGTTTCACCAATTTGTCGTGACACCATTTTCTTAAAGCGCTCAAACCGCTTCATCACCGCAGGTTGCCGTTGATCATCTATCTCAGCCTCAAGCACATCATTGATCACAAATATTGGGCTCATATGCGTTTCACCCCCCCTATCTTGAATCGTTTGATATGTTTTCATAGTGGGTCCTATACTTTTCAGTATCATCAAGAAGCGGCGCTGGCCATCCCTGGCCTACCAAACACCATCCTTGACGATCTCCACAAGCGCCGCACTTTTCTGATTCGAGACGCCCCATAAATCACACAGTACTTTTTGTGCCATACACCATCCATGCCTTTGTCCCGCATCGCTTATGAATAGCACTACGAGCCGGCATGTTCGAATTTTGATGTCATGCGATACAGACAGAATAACATGCTCACTCCCTCCTGATTCCAATATCCATCTCGCCATGGCGCGCCGACTCATCTGCTCATATTCATCCAACATCATTTCCCCTGCGATCGATGCACTAAATCGATTGCAAAAACTTTTCCGCAAAACCGTTGGCCCTTCCCAAAGCAGTTGCCCCAAAGAAACCGATGACTTGCTCTGTAAACGCTTTAATAACATCCATATTAAACAATCAATAACTTGGCTAAATGCCGTTCTCTGATTACATGTGTCATAAAGCAGTAACATACACAATTCATCATTAGTTATATGATTAATATTTGAACTAATATTTTCTTTATTACTCGCACCCCACTTACCAATCATCTCAGTAAATTCATAGGATGCCCATTGCTGTGTTAGCCATTCCATCAACGCATCTGATTCTTCATCATTAACCGCAAGCCCATCAGCCGTAATCTCTGCCTTGCCCCACTGACCGCCATGAACCAAAGCATCCGTGCCTTGGTCCGTATGTTTATTTTGGTCAATTTGTTTCACGATCTGCATCCTTGCCCGGCCAACCTTCTCATGATCCTGCCCTATCACACCTGACTAGCCATCTTATCGGCTCAAGACCACAGTAGCTTAAAATAATATACAAAACAATACGAATAAATTCTGAGGGAGGGAGTAGGCTAATTTCCAAACCAATCTTAAAATAAGTGTTTTTTAACTTAATTCTGCCGCCCTCATTGCACCTACTGCCCTATCTTTGCTATCTATAATTACTAATCCTCATTCTTTCGTATGCAGCTACACAATTCCTCGACTAAGGCTATATATTCCACCACCTATGTTTATGACCACGGCCAACAAGTACGAATTCGCAACTCATATCTAGCTCGTCAAACACCTCAATCCTCCTATCAGCCAAACTATGCAAACTTGTTCGAGATCCGCCCACCCTCTGAAAATTGAACAACCACAACCCTATAAACACTTACCCTATCAGGTGAACATCTGCTTGCTCTTGGAAAGAACGTTCTTTACGCTAGACACGTCAAGTTTTCGATTTCACCATTTCACATCATTTAGAGAAGTTGATTCAATCCGGGACTCACGCTGCGCGGATACCAGGATCGTATCTGTGATTTCATTCCCCCTAATCAGCCTAAGGACATGTCTGACAGGGAGACACGTACAGCGGAGCACACGATGAAATTAGGAGTCGGCCAATTATCCTATGAGATCTGCTATTCTCCCGAACGCCTTTATGTCAACAAACGCGAAGTGATTTGTATATGCCATCATGCACATAAACAAATCTTCTTTTCGTCCATTACAACCTCAAACCAATTACAGCAAATCCTCTCACATCTAACTTCGATCATTGCAACCAAAGTTGCTTCTAAAAACTCTATTTTTACAGATCCATCTCAATGCCAATCAGATTTTTTTTACTTACCTCTTCCAACGATGCCCCATGCAAGTATCACTACCTCGCGATTACAAAAATCAGATAATAAAATGCTATTTCGTTCTATCGCATCTCATACCGCGGAGCTATTATCAACTGCCACTGATGATCAATTGTCAATTGTAATCACCAAAATACTTCGCCATCTCGCCCAAACGTTGTATTTAACTGATGCGATTTTTCTTACACCACAACTTGAACCGCTTTTTATTTCGAATTCTCTGTCGTCACCCATCATCTCTAGCATGCTTCATACTGATGCAACCATACTCCAACAACATCGAATCTATTATCGACCCGCGCAATCCGCTGTGTACCTACCATCTCTTTTTTGTGCACTGGACATGAACGACCAGTACCATCGTGGCCGTTTACTTTTACTATCCAACCAAGCCATTCCTTTTTCGCGACCAGCTATTCATCTCTACCTTACCATTGGCCACATCATTGCCTCATTAATCCCCATCTCAGAAAATGGGCGGCTTGATATTGCGGATGTAACACCACACCCAGCCGCACCGTCTCTACCGAAAACTTAAACAAACAACAATACCCCACCCTCTCTGTGCAACGGCGCTCTTGGTCGCTGCTTTTTTACCTACAGACTCCACCTTATCCCATACCCCAGCCTCACTTCATATAATTCATCATATCTATCTTCTTATAAATACACTTGTAGACAAAATGCCGGCAGGATACAATATGTAGGCATAGCCCATGAAAACATACAACATATGGACAATCCCATGGCTGAAACAAGACAGAACCTCAACATAGAACTTGCCCACGGCTCTAAAGAAAAGCTAGAAAAACTCCGCGACTGGAACGGCATGACCCAAAAAGAACTCGTCTCGCGCATCATGGGATGGTTCTGTATGCAAGACCGCGTGGTCCAACAAATTATCCTCGGACAGATCCCTTCTGAAATTGCTCCCGATGTTGCGCAACTCTTACTTCGAAAGCTTGCAGATCGAAACACACCCTCTCAAGCAAATACCCCAACAGATCATGCCGCCCCCGCATTGATTGTAGAAATTCCACCGGACCCAGCAACGGCATAACTCCTATCACAAGATACATTTTATTTATCTAATAGATAATTGAGCTTAGGGCAAAGGTACATCGACACGCTCATCTAGAATGTTCAATCTTTCCCAGTGTCCCAGCCAGAACCGCACGGCAAATCCCGTACTCAAAACAATAATATACGCCGTCGCTGCCGACCAAGGACCGATACTTTGAAGCCCTGGATAATAGTGCGCTATCGCAAACCCCCCACCCATAAATACCACTCCACCAAACACAACCATCATCACTGCTGGCACAAGCGTATCACCCGCACCTCGCAGCGCGCTGCTATAAGTAATCCCAACAGCATCAAATACCTGGAAGATAGCACAAACAATCAACATACGACTTGCCCAATGAATAACCTCAGGATCATCCGTCAGTAAATCAGCAAACTGCTCATTAAAAAATATGAGCGCAATCGCAATCATCCCCATATAGCCTACCCCCATTCCACAAACCCATCGTGACTGGATACGCGCCAAGCAAATCCGTTTCTCACCGATGGATTTACCAACTGCAGCTGTAAGTGCTACGCCCATTCCCACAACTGGCATGAAACTCACTTCCAAACACTTAAATGTCAGGTTGTTTGCAGCTAACTGTTCAGTCCCAAATCGGCCAATTAAAAAAAGCGTAAAAATCGTGAACACAATGATGTCCATCATAAATTGCACGCCTGCCGGAAAGCCCACGGTTACGATCTGCCACATTTTTTTTAAGGCCACACGCCAATGGTGCAAACTATCATACTCACGCTTCGACCAACCTCGCGTGAACCAGATCAAAAGCACAATCATTTGCAATACTGCGGAGATCAATGTCCCCCACGCCGCACCGGCAATTCCCATCGCAGGGAAACCCCACTTGCCAAAAATCAATGCATAGTTTGCCAATACATTAAAAATATTCCCAATCAGCGCCGCCCAAAACCCAATGACCGGCCTGTGCACACCATTAAAGAAATTCGATAACGCTACACAAACCAATGTCGGCGCAACCCCAAGCACACCGATCTGTACATACACCGCTTCCATTTCCGATACCTGTGGCTCATGACCCACCCATTGAAAGAACGGCGTTGCCAACCACCACCCCGGTAACATGAGAACACCCAAGAACACACTTAAATAAACACCCTGCCACGCATATGCCGCACAATTCCCTTTATCTCCCCGCCCTAAACTCTGCGCCACAAACGTGTTCACCACGCTAAGCACCCCCATCCCAAATGCAATCACACAAAACAAAATAATACCCGCAGGCATAATTGCTGCCTGTGCATCGGTCCCCAATTGGGACACCATGATGAAATCAACGAAGCTCATCGCTGTGCGCGAAATCATTGACGCAATGATTGGTAAGCCCAACACGATCAATCCATAAGGCACCGCCAAGCCACGCGGTTCGCTTGCCAATGCAGAACCATCACCCAAATTTTTGGTTTCATTAAACATTGCTTTGGTCTATTCCAATTATCCCTTACCACGCGCGTCCCAATGCACCACACAAGCATAACCACTTCTTATCAACACTCAATCACCTTTTCATGTCTACCTCGCCTTTTTCTACATTTGCGAGACTGTTTGCACCTCACCCAATCACCTACCTATAGAACCTTTCATTACCAGACTTTCTCGCATCTTGACTGGGCGCCCTATCAAGCCGATAGAATCAGTACCCCACACCTGACTCGCTTTGCAATATCCTTCCGTCAAGCATTGCGACCCAAACCCCATAACATCATGACTGAGAAGCAGTACACCATCCTCCTCATCGATGATGACGAACAAACCCACCGCCTTGTTCGCTTTATGCTTAGAAAACAACCTCTTCGCATCATCACAGCCCTCTCTTTTGAACAAGCCCAAACGACTTTCGAATCTGATTCCGCTGATGTTATCCTCCTCGATTGGAACCTCGGCAACAACCACACCGGCTTAGACCTCATCGCGCCTCTCCACGCTGCCAGCCCTGCTGCTCCCATCATCATCCTCACCGCACATGATTCTCCCGATCACATCGTCTCTGCGATGCGCACCGGCGCATTCGATTTTCTCCCTAAACCTATCTCCGAAGCTCGCCTTATTGCTACGGTCAACCGCGCCATCGAACATCATCAACTCATCCAAACCGCGAGCCACCCCAACGATCCCTCCTTCACCACTGCGCATTTCGAAAACATCCTCGGCCGCTCCCCACAAATGCAATCTGTCTTCGCCATTATCGACAAAGTCGCATCTACCGATGTCTCTGTACTTATCGCTGGCGAATCCGGCACGGGTAAAGAACTCATCGCTCAAGCCATCCACAACCGATCCCATCGCAAACACAATCCACTCGTCGCACTCAATACCGCCGCCCTTCCCGCGACCCTCATCGAATCCATGCTCTTTGGTCACGAAAAAGGCGCATTCACCGGAGCAGATCGCATGCGCACCGGCGCTTGTGAAGACGCGCATACAGGCACACTCTTTCTGGATGAAGTCACCGAAATGCCCATTGAACTTCAACCTAAAATTCTGCGTTTCGCACAAGAACACAAATTTAATCGACTCGGCTCCACCCTTGTCCATACCTCTGATGTCCGGCTCATCTCCGCCACCAACCGTCACCCTCTCGAGGAAGTAAAGAATAACCGCTTCCGTGAAGACCTTTACTATCGACTCGCTGTCATCCCCATCCATGTCCCGCCGCTACGCGAACGCGCCGGCGATATCCCGCTCATAGCCCTGCACATGCTCCATCATCTCAATAATAACTACCATAAAAGCTTCGCCGAAATTTCTTCTGCAGCGCTCACCGCACTCAATCAATACAACTGGCCCGGCAACGTCCGTGAACTCATCAACACCATCGAACGCGCCATCGTCCTATATGACGGACCGATTCTTGAGTTGGATATGCTCCCACCCGAAGTCCTCGGCCAACCCCCCATCGAGAACGATATCATTACCCATGCTGAAGCTGAAGAACTTCACCATACCCCCATTCCTGCACCTCCTGCTCCAGCGTCTTCAACTATCGACACACCAGCCGCGCCACAAACTCATCCACCTTCGCCAAATCCCGAATCTCCAACTCATCCCAACGAGATCATCCCCATTGATCAACTCGAACGCCGCGCCATCGAACATGCTATCCATGTCTGCCAAGGATCCCCCGGTAAAGCTGCACGTAAACTTGGCATTTCCGAAGCCACCATCTATCGTAAAATCAAAGCCTACGGCCTCCGTGGCGCCGAATCTTAAAAAATATTTCTAAAATCACAATCTTAAACAGAACAGGCACAAGACTCTTTCAGCCTCGTGCCTGCCATTATTCTTAACGTGTAAAGCAATTTAACGCTTCATTTCCATCCCCTTATCTTCCCTCTCCCGCTTCACCCGATTCGCATACCGACCCGACTCTTTATCCAATTTCACCAACCACTCGGGTGCATTTTCACATTCATACTGCCCATATACCATCGGCGCAGGAAAGATCATCTTATGTACTTCAGGCACTCTTCTTTCCTGCATCAACCTATCCAGCCTCGCTTCCATTTTTGTAAAAATCTCTGGCTTTTTCTTCGCTAAATCTTTCGTCTCATAAACATCATTCACCACATCATATAACTCATCACCCACCAACTTATAGTTACCAACCCGCAATGCACGCGTCGCCTTCTTACGATACGACCCCGGTACGCAATGCACAATCTCTTCACGCTCCGATGCTTTACCCCTTGTAATTCCTTGCCAAATGTTAAAACCATCAATCGCAAACGTTTGCTCTAAGCTCCCGCCACCCAAACTAATCAACGTCGGATACCAGTCCGCAACATACATCAGCCCATCATATTCACTCCCTGCTTTAATCGCTTTCGGATAACGCGCCATGCAAACAACTTTCACCCCGCCTTCATAAAAATTTCCCTTCCAACCCCGTAGCGGCTCATTCCCCACCGCTCTTGTCCCACCATTATCATTAAAGAACACAATCAGCGTATTATCCAAAACCCTCTCATTTTCCAGTGATTTCAATATCTTCCCAACTGAAATATCCATGCCTTCCAGCATCGCCAACTGCTTGCCCATCTTCTGATCTTTATACTTCGCAATCAATTCATCCGGTGCTTCATGCGGGTCATGAACCGCGTTATAAGCTACATAATAAAAGAACGGTTTCTTTTTATCGCGTTCCTTCAACACCCGATCTAATTCATCAGCAATCAAATAACTACTATATCCCTCTTCATATATAGGCTTCTCATTGCGATGCCAATCGTAATACTTCTGACCGCGCGCATGGCCAAACGAACCGATCAGCGCTGAATAATGACCATATTGATGATCAAACCCGCGCTGCATCGGCAGATGTTCTTTCTGCCACTGCCCTAGATGCCACTTACCAAAGATCGCCGTACTATATCCAGCTTCCTTCAGCGCCTGCGCCACCGTCCGCTCATCCTTTAACATCCCCGCATCATCATTCCCATGCGTCCGCTCCTCCATTCCGCAACGAAACGGATACCGCCCTGTTAAAAATGCAGCACGCGTCGGCGAACATACCGATTGCACATAGTAGTTCCTTAACATTACCCCCTCTTCTGCGATCCGATCAATATTCGGCGTCGGCACTACCTCATCAATATCTTCGCAGCCTAACTGACCCCATCCCATATCATCCGACATAATCACCACAACATTCGGCTTCGCCCACACATAACTTACCACTTGTAAACAAGCCACCATAAACGTACACAAGCAAGTCAATAATCTCATCGCTTAGCTCCTGTCTGGCGAATAGACTCTATTAATCCAATTTAATCGTGATGGGAATATGTGCTAAAAATACTATATCGGAGCGTTTCGAAAACTTCAATGGTAAATAGTCCCGCCATGACACTAATCGATAAAAGCAGGCATCTTACAGCCTGCTTCTCCAACTTCGAAAATTCCATCATAATCACACGCAGATACTAAGCTGCCAACAAAATCCTGATCATCCAATCACTCACTCAATCCCCGGTACATCTACAAACACTGGGCGATAACCATACACATCACCCGTTGCCTCAAGCGTCATTCCAACCATAAAAGTTCCTCGCCGTGCATTCGGACCAATCAACGCATGAAATGGAAAATAATACAACCCTTCTGAGTGCTTTAGAATCCCTTGATGTCCTGGGCCAGGCATGCCTATCTCTTTACCCAAAATCCGATTTCCCGGCGGCTTCACCCATGGCCCCAAAGGTGATTTCGACACCGCATATGCGATCGCATAATTCTCACTAAAAAATGGGTTCGCTGAATACAACATGATGTACCAACCATCATGCTTAATCACCGACGGTGCTTCCACCCAATGACCACCCTCCCATGGTAAATTCGGCTCGAAACAATAACTCGATTCACCCATTACCCGGCCATCATCATCCAACGCCGCAGCCAATATCCGGCTCTTACCCGTCTCCAAATAATCCAAAACGTAATACATGTACCGATGTCCATCATCATCAACAAACACCTCCGCATCAATCGTCGCCATCCCAATATTCACCAGCGGATCTTTCACCGCAGACGATACTTCCTTAAACGGGCCAAGCGGACTATCACTCACCGCACGACATATCCGAAGTGATTCGCGCCCAGCGCCGTTCGGCACCGGTCCCTTACTCGTATAAAACATCTCATACCCGCCATTGAATTTACTCACAGATGGCGCCCAAAAGAAGTGTGTCCCCCAAACACCATCGCCTTTCTTCAATACATTGGGATGCTTTTTCCACGTTTTCAAATCCTTAGAGCTATAAGCCGCAAAACCATCCGGCTCCCCCGTCCCATACATATAAAACGTATCGCCATCCTTGATCAAACAAGGGTCCGCAATATCCTTAACCAATTCAATTGGCTTGATCGTTTTCGACATCACATGTGTTTGCGATTCATCCACATGCCTCGGGCCGCTTTTGCGTTTATACCCCACAAATTCACGCACACTCAGTGCTCGCGCCGTCACACGCACTTCATCTATCCACCCTTGCCGCAGCCATTGCCCCACCCCTTTGTTGTACATCCCTCGACCAATCACCCATCGCCCCGCATCAGCATGCAACCCGCCACTCACCCCCATCGCTGTCCCTTCGACCTTGTACCCATTTCCGCGATCAACATACAACTTCAACACGTTACCATCGCATACACCTGCCAACCAAACCCACTTATCTCGCGGCAAAGGCTTCTTACTTGCTGCATTATGAAACTGTCCCGCTCTATCAATGATCTGAAACGCCGGCGCATCCTTCACCGTAAACTCATCCGTCCGCCCGGCAATCGTCAATTGCAACGGCGCATTCCCCATCCCTTTAATTGGTTGGCCATCTTTCCCCAAAACTACCTGATACTCCACACTATCCTCACCAATACTCACTACACGCACCGCGGCTTCGACCGTAAACGCGTCTAACTTCACCCGCTCAATCATCCCACTTTGTGTAAATACATCCTGATTGCCTGAAAAATGTAACGACAAATCATTCTTCTCGCCCCCACGCAAACGCATTGTCGGTACAACCGCCGAAGTAGTCGGACTTGTATCGCTCGGCCACCGCGATACATCTGTGTTAAACGTCCGCAGTACATTCCCATTCCCACTCACATCTTTAATCACTTCACTCGTCGCAGGCTCAACATCAATCTGATTGTTCAAATTTCGCATTGCCTCCCCACCATCAAACCGCCAATACGCAACCACATCTCTCTCAATCGATTTTTCCTTTTGCCCAAAGAGTGTTGTTGTTAAAAAACCCATCAACATAAGAACCATTAAAGATCGAATCATCATACATACCCGTTCATATCAGTAACGTGGCTATAATTCATGTGCAGCCCATAGTATAACATGAGCCATTTTAGTACATACCAAACAATCGCCATTGCGCAATAAAGTATTGGCTTTCAGCTATGCTCATGCCCTTACATGACTATCAAAACATATAGCCGAGCATATCAATTTTTCCTGCCGGCCAACTACCGCCGCAAATTGATTTAGCCAAAAAGCAATCACTTAAATCATCCTCGATCACACGAACACTCGCTCGTTCCTCAATCGCAAGCCACTTTGCTTTAGCTGGCTGAACACGTTCAAACCCCAACCGTTCATATATCTCATGTCGATCTGCAATCAATATCATAAAATCTTGGCTCGATTTGACCGCAATTCTCTCGGCAGCTTCCAGAAGCTTTGTTGCAATACCCTGCCCTCGCTCTTCTGGCACAACACACAAATCAATCACACCTAAGATATTTAAAACCACACCACCCACATTGATAATCCGACAATCCACTCCAAGCTGCCCGATCACAACATCTTCTTCGCATGCAAGCAACCGGAAATGAGGAAGTTGCTTGTAATAGACACGGCCATTAAAAAATCCCGGGAACGAAATCTCCAAAAGCGCACTTAATTGCAATTTCATTTTCTCAGTAAGAAGATGATCTTGAATATTGATAATTTCAATGTCGTGCTGCATGTATGCCCTTGGAAACATGCGACCAGATCTGTACTGTCATTGCCAGCCACAAATACTCGCAGACCGACTTAACTACCATACAACATTCGGATCTGCTTCATCACATCCACACACGGCTCCGATTCCCGTTCCTTCATCACAACCCCACGCCCCTGATCCGCATCCGTCCAATTCAATTTACAAACATCACCCACATAATGAATCCGGATCGTATTTGTCACGCCTGGCACTCCGAGTGGCATCCCGCTGCAAACCACAATCGGATCACCCGCATCACACCATTTATTCTCTTCAATAAACAATTTGTCGATCGCCGCCGTGAACTGTTCCGTTGTCTTAGGTCGCTCCACCAGTTTCGGCTTCACACCAAAAAATAAACTCATTTGACGAAGCGTTCGCAAATTCGACGACAACGCCACAATCGGCACCGTCAACTTGTTCTGTGAAATATGCTGTGCAGTCCCACCAAGTTCCGTCCATACCACCACATACTTCGCCTGCAGATCGTTCACTACCACACTCACACCATGCGCAAGTGCTGCTGTACGATACTTATTCGCCCGTAATTTCTTTGGTGCGTTTGTCGTCCCTTCATGCTCCCACTCGTTCCCCGCTTCTGTGATCCGCGCGGTCCGTGCCATGACTTCCACCGCTTCACACGCATACTTGCCCACCGCTGTTTCACCACTAAGCATCACCGCATCTGCACCTGCCATGATCGCACCCGCCACATCACTCACTTCCGCACGCGTCGGTACCGGCGCATCAATCATGCTCTGCAACATCTGCGTCGCCACAATCACTGGCTTGCCCCAACCATGCGCCCTCTGAATGATTTGCTTCTGGATCACCGGCACTTCCGCCAAGTCCATCTCTACACCCAAATCACCACGTGCCACCATCACCGCATTGGACTTCTCACATATCTTGTCCAAATCCGCAATCGCCTGCGGTGTCTCAATCTTCGCCACAATCGGCATGTGACCCATCCCCCGCTGACCCTTTCGATCATACCCGTACTTATGCAGCTCACGATTCAGCTCACTGATATCCTCCGCCTTCCGCACAAAGCTAAGCGCAAGATAGTCCACCTCATTCGCAATCGCCCACTTCAAACATTCCTTATCCCAATCCGTCAAGCTCGGCACACTAATCTCGCTGTCCGGCAGATTGATCCCCTTCTTGTTACTCACCTTCCCACCAACCTCGACCTCACAGATCAGCCGTGGCTCTTCCCGTACATGGCCGTTCCCATTCCCCAAAATCACCGGCTTGCGATCCACTACCCGTAATCGCACCGCACCATCATCAATGAGCACACGATGACCCGGGTCAACCTCCGCCACAATCTTGTCGTAATTCGAGCTGATCACCGTCACCCCGCGGTCCTCATCTCGATACGCCGCCACCGTCTTGTCACCCGTGATTTCAACCAACTCTCCTTGGCCGACCTCCATCACATCCCCCGCCACCTTCGGCACGCGGATCTTTGGCCCGCTCAAATCTCCGAGCACACCAACAACCTCGCCCGTCAGACGACTCGCCTCGCGCACTGCATGTAGTGCCACCGCAAAGTCATCGAACGTACCATGTGAAAAGTTGATCCGCGCAACACGAGCGCCCTGCTCAATCAGCTGGGCGAATTCTTCTGGCGTGTTACAAGATGGACCCACTGTCGCCAATATCTTGGTCATGAAAAAACCGTTTTGTCGCAATCCCATGCCGCAGATTGTAGCGATTCACCGTCCACATACCAACACACCCATCCCGCATAACAAAATGCTCACAATCCAAACACACCAAATAACCACAACTAAACCCCGTTAACATAGCTAAAATGCCGATTTAGACATTCCATATCATCCCAATCCTATCCCATATTAATCCACATTTGACTCAGATGTGTCGTACGACATTCGTATCGCCACCTCAATCTTCCTTTCTTGATTACCCTCATTCGCACCCAAAGCCGCTAACTCGATGAACCTCATTTCCTCAAAGTGAATGATGTTCATCGCGATTAAGTATCCGCAAACTAAACTTCCTCCATGACAACCGTCGCCTCCCCCGCATCACTTTGATCTTCCTTCCAATGACAAGAATGTTGCCCCCAATTATCGTTTAGTTTAAACTAAACGTTCTATACTACATAAAGATCCTGCGAGGCAAAGCATGACGACTCAAACCGACCACACCCGACAAGCCAAAGAACACTTCATTCAAGGCATGAGCCGCATCGCACAATTCTGGGGCTTTCCTCGTGCCATGGGTGCCGCCTACGGCGTCGTCTATCTCTCCTCAGAACCCGTCAGCCTCAACCAGCTCGTCGAAGAAACCGGCGTCACCAAAGGCGCCATCAGCACACACGTCCGCACACTCGATCGTCTTGGCCTTTTTCACAAACACCTCATCCTCGGCGACCGCCGCGACTACTACATCGCTGAAACCGACTTTTGGAAAATCCTCCGCAATGTCCTCCGTGAACGCGAAAAAACTGAATTCGACAGCGCCCTGAAAGCCGTCTCAGAAAGCCGTGAAATGCTCAAATCTCAAAGCAAATCCAATAAAGAAGAATTCTACGATCAACGCATGCAAAACATGGAAGAGTTTTTTTCCCTGCTCGACAAGTGGGTCGCCACCATCACCACCCTTGACTCACTCCAACAATCAACCCTCGGCAAAGTCACCAAACTCTTCCAATCAAATAAACAATAATCCCAACATCATCTGGACTCACCATGGACAACATCAACCACACAGAAACACATGCCATCACCGGCGCCTTCGGATACTCCGGAAGTTACATTGCTAAAAATCTTTTAGAACAAGGAAAGAACGTCGTTACCCTCACCAACAATCCCGGCAATCACCACGAACTCAAAAACAAAATCCAAATACACCCACTTGATTTCAACAATAAAAAACAACTCGCCCAATCTCTCCAAAACATCCGTGTTCTCTACAACACCTATTGGGTCCGCTTTAACCACAGAAATTTCAATCACCAGCAAGCCGTCGTCAACACACAAACCCTCTTCGACGCCGCACGCACAGCAGGCGTTCAACGTATCATCCACGTCAGCATTACCAATCCTTCACTCGACTCACCCTACTCCTACTTCCGCGGCAAAGCTCAACTTGAACAATCACTCATCAGCTCCGGCATGCAATACGCTATCATCCGGCCCGCTGTCCTCTTCGGCGGCCGCGATATCCTCATCAACAACATCGCCTGGCTACTCAAGCACTCCCCACTCTTCGCCATTTTCGGTAACGGCCAATACAAACTTCAACCCATCCATGTCGAAGATCAAGCCAAACTTGCCGTTCAACTTGGCAACCAAACCACCAACACCATCACTGATGCTATAGGCCCCGAAACCTTCACCTATGAACAATTAGTTAAAGTACTTATTCACATATTGAATATAAAACGAAAAATCATTCACATCTCACCTCGCACAGGCCTTGCTCTCAGCAAAATCTTTAATCTCATCACACGTGATGTTGTCATCACCCGCGATGAAATTGGCGGCCTCATGGACAATCTCCTGGTCACACAATCGCAACCCACTGGCTCAACCCGTCTCACCGATTGGGCGCAAGAACACCACCAAACCCTCGGTAAGAACTACCAAAGCGAACTCGCTCGCAGAAAATAACGTTTAGATAATCCCCAGCAATCATGCTGCGCGCTTCATTGCCTGTTGCACTTCCGGTGCTGACAACTGCCCCTGCGCTGCGCCTTTTGCTCCAACATTCCGACTAAGCAACTCGACCAACGGCTGCATCGCCGCACGCCAACCGTACCGCTCTTCCATCCGCCGCCGCGCCGCCTGACCCACCACTTCCCTCGCCTCTGGATATTTGAGCAGCCGCGAAATCAATTTCACGTACTCCCCCGCATTCTTTGCAGTAAACAAATCTCTTCCCACCATTGCATCCACACCCGCTGCCGCTGCGGGCGAACACACAACCGTCCGCCCACACGACATCGCCTCCAGCACTTTGTTCTGGACCCCGCGAGCTAATGCCAAAGGCGCCACCACCACAGCACTTCCCCATATATACGGCCGAACATCATCAACCGCCCCCACCACCTCCGTCCCATTCACGCCATCCACCCCAAGTACTTCCGCACACGCATCCTTGCCCACAACCTTAAACCGTACCTCTGAATCAATTTCTCGAAGCTGACCCATAACCTGGTTTGCAAACCAAACCACTCCCTCAACATTCGGCTTGTAATCCAGCACCCCCACAAACACAATATCCTTCACCTCTGCACCGTAATCTAACCGCGGCATGAAATAATCTAAATCAACACCATTACCCACGATCATACTTTTACCGCCACCATCTCCATTTCGCCTAAGCGCTGAGTAAACCTCTAACTCGCGATCACTCACAACACTCACATAATCCGCGCCCACTCCTCGCTCTACTTCTTGTAACAGCTTCGCCTCTCGGCCATACAACCACCTTTTCCAACCTCGCACATCTTCCGCATAACTCGCCCATTTCGCGCTATCCACATCCACCAAATCCAAATGATAAATCGGCTTCTCACGTTCATCACTCATCACCAACACATCTTCCGCATACCCTGTCATCCCGCTACAAAAACTCACCACTGCATCAAATCGCTCCCCAGCATGCCAACTCTTCACCACGCTCGCCAATTCAACATCATAAAACACGCTCGGCGTAATCGCCTTTCCACGAACCACACCCATCCCCGCTCGCCAAGCTTTTTTTACTTTCCCCATATTCGCCCATGCAAACCGCACACTCAGCCGCTTCATCTCCTCCAACTGATCGCGACTCACCCCCTCTTCCGTCACACAAGCCACACTCACATCAAACCTGCCTGCCAGCGCTTTGAGCATGTTATAGCTGCGAATTCGGTCTCCACGGTCCGGTGGATACGGCACACGATGCGTCAAAAACAATAACCGCGGTCGCTCTGCCCGATCACCACGTGCATCACCCACACGCATCCCGTTTTGTCTCGCTTCATGAATCATCTATCCCCATCATCGACCACCCCCACTTCTCCTCCCGACAGCACCACCCCAGACACACCACTTATCGGACATCCCCGGAAGTGCGACCACTTACAAGCGCATGTGCGCGCTAACTAACCCAAGCCCACGAGTTCCAATCCGTGGGGTCATCTTGTCATACTCACGATAAAAAAACGCCAACCCATCGGGTCAGCGTTCTTTCATCCAAATATTCATGTCTATTAAGCGATTAGACTCATTCAGCCGCTGGCTGCTGGCCGCTCACTTCTTGAACATCATACTGCACATCATTCGCGTCAACCTTTTCGATCACCGCAACACAGTATGGATATTCAATCGCCTCAGTCACAACTTCTTCAGAACCTGGCTGATTCACGATGCCTTGTACATAAAGCACATCGCCAACTTGCTGAACCCCGGTGATTCGCGCCCAATAACCACCTGTTGGCACTTCACCCAGGCTCAGAACCACAACCGATTCTTCATTAAAATTCGGCTTGTCGCCCTGCATTCCGAGTGCGTCCCACTCTTCATCACTTTTCACAAGCGTCACGCCTGTTTCGTTCATCGCCTTGTCAGAACCATGAGTCTTGCTCTTGATTGCAACAGGCTCAGCCGCCGCATGATTGCTTGTCTGAGCGTTGTTTTCTTCAACCTTTTGCTCGCCCTGACATCCAACCAGCATTCCGCCAGCTAGTACTGCCACAACCAGCACACTTGCCATCTTCTTAAGCATCGCTTCATCTCCACTTTGAATATCATCAATAAATTAATTGCCGCGATTGTTCGCATACGCACCACAGGCAACCTGCACATCATACCCCATCCCCGCCCATCCTTCATCAATCACACCACAACTTTCCCATCTTCTACCACCACCGCCCGATAACCCTTTAGATTTCCACCGGTTTTCATATCAATGCTGCTCTGAAGACCCAACCCCCTGTAACACCATGACTTCTAACGACTACCCCTTCTTCACCAGCACCATCCCGTTGAACTCCCGCCCTTCCTCACGGTACTTCCGCTCGAAATTTGTCCCCACCAGTTCACCCTCCTCAGCACTTGCTGGGCTTTCAAAAGCGATCCGCTCGTACAAATCCTCCACCTTCGCTGCGTGTTCTTCCATCCACGCAAAATAGTCAAGATGATCTGTCGCCAATCTCACTCGTCCACCCGCAACCAACTTCACATGCAACTCTCTCAAAAACCCTTCTTGTACCAATCGCCGCTTGTTATGCCGCGCCTTCGGCCAAGGATCCGGGAAATAAATATGCACCTGACTCAATACCCCTTCCCCCACATAATTCCGTAAAAAATATCCTGCCTCAGCATGCAACATCCGAACGTTCGGCAAGCCGTGCCTCCTCACACGGTCCGCCGCATGCCGCCAGTACGCTTTCGCATATTCGACCCCCAAATAATTGATCCCAAGCGTTTGCGGCGACTGCTGCACCAAAAACGTCCCCTTCCCACTTCCAATCTCCAGCTCCAACGGCAACCCCTTGTCCACAAAGTCAAAATATTCCGCAAGATCGATTACCCCATCTTCAAACGGCGGCAAGTCCTCCGCTTCAAAACCATAACCACTGACCTCAAGCTTGTTGCCTGTCGCCCGTTTCCGATTCGTATTTCCTGCACCTCTATTCATCACCACAGCATACCCCATCCCACCCCTTGTTTTCAAAAACACCTCCAACAACAAAAAACCCGTCGCATCCCTGCAACGGGTTTCGAACATCTCATATCAGTAAGATCAAACTACCGCAGATCATTCACATCAAATCGATCTGGAAGAAGCACCTTGTCTATCTGATGCACCACACCATTTCGCGAGATCAAATCTGTATTGGTCACGCGCGCTCCACTGACATAAATCTGATCGCCATCCGTCCGAATGATCAACTTCTGTCCTTCAAGTGAACGGAGATCGTGTTCTTGGCCGATCTTTGCCATGTCATATTGACCCTTCACCACGTGATACTTCAAGATCATCTGTAGATACCAGCGGTTCTCAGGCTTTAATAATTTTTCCAGTACACCGTCCGGCAAATCGTCAAAAGCATCATCGGTCGGCGCAAACAATGTATATGGCCCGCGTTCCTGCAATACCCTTGTCAACTGTGCTTCTCTTACAGCTTTATCTAGCGTGGAAAACTGATTGTGGTCGGATAGTACCGCCACAATCGTTGCCGGTTCATCCATCCTCTCACCCACCCGATCATTCATCTCCCCATCCATCTTGTTTTTCATCCGCTTATCATCCGCTTTGTCCTTATCCATCTTCTCAGGCATCGCGCTTGATGACGAACCATCCATGTTTTTGTCATCGCCGTTATGGCAACCAAAAGTCACCAAACTTATCATCGCAATAACACCAGCCAAACTCATCAAGCACATTCGATTACGTTTCAACATCTTAAATCTCCAAAAAATTTACCCACTTCATCACCCGTCACAGCCCTTCACTCCCCGTCAATTTCTTTCTCTAACCCCAAACCATCCAATCCACCCGGTAATAAAACACGATCAATCCCATGTACCACGCCATTGCCCGCTAACCGCTCACCACCTACCAATACAGCACCATCTACCGAAACCGTCTCGCCAACCACGCCGACCCGAAGCGTCTGCCCTTCAAGCGTCGGCACCACCTCCATATTGATCAGATCATTTCGCAAATACATCCCAGGTGCCAAATGAAAACTGAGCACCTGTCGCAGCGTTTCACGATTGCTTTCTTTTTTTAAATCCGCAAGCACATCCGCGTTTAGCTTTTCAAACGCTCGGTCCGTTGGCGCGAAAACTGTCACCGGCCCATCGCCTTCTACAACCGCCTCCAATCCACCTAATACAATAAGTGATCGCATCGTGGCATACTCACCCTCTCCTGTCATCACTTCCATCACTGTCGCTGGTTCATTAATCCCCGAACCATCCCCTTCACCGCACGCTCGGCTGACCACCATAAACAATAACGCCACCCCAAGCAGCATGAACAGCCACGTCTCCCAACTCATTCGCCCCCTCTCAATCTTGTTTGTTTTTTTATCTACCATCAATCAACTCACCCAAGATGGTTACACATTAAACAAAAGGAAGCCGACGCACTTTCATGCGCCAGCTTCTAATCCATTCTCAGCCGCATCATCCTTGATACAACTGCTAATTACATTGGCTTACTTGCAGCGGTCTGACCCCAACGCTGCTGGATGGCTTTGAACTGCGCAATCTGCCATACAGCCGCAACACCAACCAGGATGTAGATCAACCGCGCGAGTGCCGTGCCTTCACCACCAAAAACCGAAGCTATCAGGTCAAACTGGAACAAACCTACTAGTGCCCAGTTCAGCCCGCCAACGATCAGCAAGATTGCTGCAATTACATCTAATGCCTTCATAATTCAGTCCTTTCCATGATGTACCGGTGCGCCTTTCGCATTCCGTTTCTCTTAAGGACCCCATGCCCACGCCACTTACGCAGACCCATCAACAATATCATTCCGTACAAATCGAAACCTTCTACTTTTCCCCCCCACAAATCGCCTTCATTTCCGATATTTGTTGATTTTTTACTTGAAACAAGGGGTAAAACCGCACCCGCATCCGTTGCGCCATGCAATAACTCCCCCTCAATCACAGCCTCGCATTCCCTTAGACAACTCGCCCCCCCTACTTCTTAACACTACCCCAAAAGCTCTCTATGAATCTGCCGTGCATAATGATCGGTCATACCGCAAACATAATCCGTCACCAAGTGTAGCTTTAGTTCCCAACGTGCTGCATCATCCGCCGCTTTCTCATACCACCGCTCAAACAACCCTCGATAATTCGGCGAGATCAGCTCCCAAACCTTTGCATCATATCCTCGCAAACTCGCCTTTCCCTCATATCCGCGTACCGCATCCCAAAACAAGTCGAGCAGATCCATGATCACCTTCCGTCCCAAGACCTCTAACTTCACATTAGACGTCACCCCATAAACGTGATCATATCCCACCCCCTTACACGCCTTCACCACAGCCCCCATCCCCGCTTCTACCACAAGCTCTCCCTTAAATACGCCGCACATGATCTGGTCATACTTTGCCTCAAATCCTTCAACCACACTTTCAATGAGCACTCCAATCAATCGCGTCCGTAGCAATTGCCCTGCCACGACATTCCGCTCACCACGATCGTGACTGCCTATATGATGATCCAACTGGCCATCAATATGCTCCGCCATAGCCGCAACCTTCTCCCCTATCTCGCCTTCGAGACGTACCTCAAGCTCGCGCTTTACTTGTTCCCAATCTAAAATCCCCTTCGATAAACCATCTTCAAGATCGCCCGTGCAATACACAATATCGTCTGCCGCTTCCACCAAATACGTCAGTGGATGACGCATCCCCACCAATGACCCATTCACACCCGTCCCCGTCTGCGCTTCGATCTTTACAATCTGTTCGCGCTCCGTACGAAACCAGCCCGGCTTCTTCTTCCCTTGATCCGTCTTATCAACATCTACACTCCGCCCCACATATTTCCGACACGCGCTCAGTGTTCCGTACGTCAGATTCAACCCACTCTCCCCTAGTAGACTCTGCAATTTAAGTACAATCCGCATCGTCTGCGCATTACCTTCAAACTTCAAAAAATCTGCACGCGCCCACTTCGCATCGTCATCATCACCATCTAGCGCATCTCCCCATACCTTCTCACCTTTCCCTGCAAACCACTCCGCGATTGCCGCTTCACCTGCATGACCAAACGGCGGATTCCCCAAATCATGCAATAACCCAGCCGTCGCGCAGACTGCTGCAATCCCACCACGCACTTCATCGTCTATCTCACGCTTAGTCCCACTTAACCACCGTTCCGCCAAACTCCGCGCAATACAACTCACCTCCAACGAATGCGTCAACCTGTTCCGTACACGATCATTCGGCTCAAGCGGAAACACCTGAGCCTTGTGCTGCAACCGCCGTACCGCACTTGAAAATAGTGCTCGGTCATAATCCCGCTGAAACTCACTTCGCACCTCTCCCCCAGAAGTCACACCACCCTCTTTGCTCCCCATATAAAACCGCTCACAGTTCAGTAATTGTTTCCAGTCCATCATGCCGGCATTTTAACAAGCATGATCATTCGCAACACTAAAAAACCGCACACCTTGCGGCATACGGTCATTATCATTCAAATAATTTATCATCCCCATCACGTCATTACTTCGCCACTTCCTTCGGTAAAATATGTGCAATCGCCTCACCCAATCGCTTCACCCCTTCCTCAACCTGCTCCGCTGTTGCCGTCCCAAACGACAACCGAATCTGATTGCTCGGCGCATCACGATTCGGATCTTCTGGATAACAGTAAACCCCCGGCACACCGATCACTCCACGCTCCATCTTCGCTGCAAACAGCTTCCCATCCTTCCCCGTATCAATCCCCTCCGGCAACGTCAGCCACACATACAAACCACCGCTCGGCTTCGTCCAATATATCCTCTTATCCAACACCCCGACATATTTCTCCAGCGCTTCAAGCATCACGTCGCGCTTTAATTTATACGCCTTCTTCAACCGCTCAACATGTTTCGCAAAAACACCTCGCTTCATCGCCTCATAAATCAAATGCTGCGACAAGTTCGTCGAACCAAAATCCCGTCCACCCTTGTTCAACTGTATCGGCTTGATTAAATCATTCGGCAAAAGCCCGTATCCCGTCTTAAGCCCCGGACTGAACGGCTTGCTAAACGTCGCCAAATACGCCACGTATTCATTATCCACATCCCATGTCTTCATCGATTTTGGCGCTTCACCCTCATATGTCAGTTCACGATACGCCGCATCTTCCACAATCAAAATCCGATGCCGCTTCGAGAACTTCTTTACAATCTCCACGATTTGCTGCTTACGTTCCTGAGCCAACGTGATCCCTGTCGGGTTCTGATGATAGCTCACCACATACACCATCTTCACCCGCTCTATCTGATTCAGCGCATCATACCCCTCCAGCATCCGCTCTAAACATTCCGGCTTCATCCCATATTCATCAATATCTACACTCCGCACAGTCGCACCCACCGCCGCCAACGCACCCGTATACACAAAATAGCTCGGCCACGATGCAATCACCACATCATGCTCATCCAGCATCACATCTGCCAGCATATGCAATAGTTGTTGACTCCCCGTGCTAACGACCACTTCAGCCGCACTTCCCGGATACGCGCTCGGCTTCACCCCATCCATCTCACACAAATGTTCATAGAGAAGTTGGCGCAACTCCCAGAATCCCTCGGTCGTTCCGTACTGTAACGCCACCCTGCTCTTTGCCTCATCCCCCAAAATGTCCTGCAAGATCGCCGAACATTCTTCCGCCGGCAGTGTCTCATAATCCACCAACCCTGCTGCCAGCGAAATCAAGTCCGGATTCTCGATCGCCTTCGCCATCAAATAGCTGATCGGCTGATCAACAATCCGTTGACCTCGCTTAGAAAATCCAAAACCAACTTGCTGCTTATCGCTCATCGCACTTCGCCTTCTTCACGTCATACCATCGGCAACACGCCGCAACCGGTTCACACAAACCCGTCAAGGCCGCCAATCATCATTATCCCACACACAGGCGCATCCCCTTTTTATACTCCTCCCACTCTATGCCAACACGCCCCCATATTCCCGCCAAACCTCTACATCATACCCCCCTCGTCCCCTACCCGCACGCCCCTGCTTCCTAAGTGCCACCCCTATCTCACACCTTCCACAACTCACAAGCAATCGCTATCATCGTTCCCATGCTTAACCTCACCCTCTTTATTGCAACCTCACTCGATAACTACATTGCTTCACCCGACGGCTCCGTCGATTGGCTCTTCACAGATCAAGATTACAACTACACCTCTTTCTACAAAAACATCCACACTCTCTTGCTCGGCCGCAAAACCTACGACCAAATCCTCACCTTCGGCCCATACCCATACCCCACCAAGCAATCCATCGTCTTCACCCACCACACCCCCGATCATAATCCCCATCCTGACAATATTACTTTCGCAGATAAGTCCATCATCGATTACATCCATCACCTCAAATCTCAGCACAGCATCAACCCCACACATCTCCCTGAACCCGAACCCCAGCTTAATCTTTGGCTCGTCGGCGGCGCTTCCCTCATCCACCCACTCATCCACCACAACCTCATTGACACCTACATCTTCTCCGTCCACCCCGTACTCCTCGGCAAAGGCGTCCCCCTCTTTCCGCACTCAGACAACAATCCCCTCCTCCACCTCAACCACACCAAAACCGAATCCTTCCCCACAGGTCTTGTCCAGTCCACCTATATCAAAGCATAATGGATAAACAGATATTCTAAATAGATAGAGCAAAAAAATGATTAAATCCACAGCCATTTACTCTGCATCCTGTCTAGCCACTCTCTCTCTCCTTACCTCATCCACAAACTCTTTTGCTCAAGCAAACTCGCTTAATACAAAACCAAACATTATCTTCATCCTTGCCGACGACCTCGGATACATGGATGTCGCCTACAACAATCCCAGCTTCTACGAAACGCCAAACATCAACCAACTTGCTGCCGATGGGCTCATATTCACAAATGCTTATTCTTGTGGTCCTAACTGTGCTCCAACACGCGCATCTCTTATCTCAGGAACTTACACACCACGACACCACATCTATACACCTGGTGCTCGATCAAAAGGCCGTCTCGACTACATGCGACTTGCCGTCCCAAATCGCGAATCAAATAACCCCCTCTATAACACAATCCCCACACCAACCGCTCTCCCCGAAAACACCCCTTCCATCGCCACCAATCTCAAGGCTGCCGGTTACACCACTGCCCGCTTTGGTAAATGGCATCTTGGACCACACCACCTTGGATTTGATATTAGTTCAACTAGCGATAAACCCAACGACACTAAAACACACTATAACGACATCAACATCGCCGAAACCCTTACCAGCCGTGCCATCACCTTTATAGACAATCATAAAGACAAACCTTTTTTTCTTTATCTCTCACACTTTGATGTCCATACACCCATTAAAGCTCGCGCAGACATCACCGACTATTTCAAACAAAAACTCGAAAAAACCGACGAAAAATATAACCCAATCTACGCCGCTATGATTCATGCCGTTGATCATTCCGTTGGCCGCATCCGGGATCATCTTAAAAAAATTCATCTCGATCAAAACACGATTATTATCTTTTCATCTGACAACGGCGGCGTTACTTCCGTTACTACAAACAAGCCTCTACGTTCTGGCAAAGGATCACTCTTTGAGGGCGGCATCCGTATACCCACCATTATCCTTTACCCCCATGTCACAGCTCCAAACACTCGTTGCGATACACCCATAAACTCAGTTGATTTTCTTCCGACATTCGCGGAAATTGCTCAATCACCCATTCCCTCTGATCAACTATGCGACGGCATATCAATCCTCCCTCTCCTAAAGTCAGAACATATCAACCCTCGTCCTATCTTCTGGTACTACCCGCTCTACCTTAGTGGCAATAAAAAAGTTCGAAACATCCCCGTACATAATACTGATCATATCTATTGGCGAGGTGTCCCTGCCGCTGCTATAAGATTTGGTGATTACAAACTCATTCGATACTTTGAGAATAACAGTACCAAACTCTTTAACCTCAAAAACGATATATCTGAAACCACTGATCTTTCAACGTTAAATCCACAAATGCATCAAGAACTGCTCACCATGCTGAATAACTGGCTTGCTGATACCAATGCGCACATTCCGACAAAACTCAATCCCACATTTACTCTCAATAATAAAACTAAAGCTACAAACTAAAATTGTCCCGCCCTCACACGCATAAGGACGAGACAAGTAAAGAGAATCATAAAAAAATTCACCCCTACGGCGTCAACATTATCGCGTTCCCAATCCCAAAACGCTTCACATGCTTCGCCTTCCGCTTAATGTACCGCCACGTATCGTAATACTTCTCCGTAAACCATCCTGCCCCCTCCTCCAACTCAGCGGCACTCATCCCCATCGGTTTAAACACCGCATGTGATCCGTCATATAAGCTCCAATTCTTCGTTAAAATCCGTCCTTCGCTTTCCAACTTCTTATACAACCGCGTCCCAGGATATGGTGTCATAATCACTCCCGTCACCACATCCACATCAACCTCGTCCACATAATCCAGCGACTGCTGAAAAATATCAGTATCATGCTGATCAAAACCAAACAAAATACATGAATCGACCATCACGTTCCGCTCATGCAAACGCGCCACCTGATCCTTCACCTTATCCACCGACACAAACCCTTTACCTACGCCTTTGAGTGCCGACTGCGACGGCGTTTCCAAACCCGCCAGCATATATCGCATCCCACTATCTACCGCGGCATCTAACAGTTCCTCATCATCCGCCATCGTGATCGTGGTCTCACCGACCCAATTGATCCCCAACGGCTTGATCTCCTTAAAAAGCGCCATCGCATAATCGCGATCAAACGTCAGATTATCCGAGTGCAATTCCACCCAGTCATACCCACACGCCGCAATCTCACGCGCCACTTCTTTCACCGGCCGCCACCGCTGTGCCCCGCCAAAAACACGCACCGTACAAAACGCACAATTAAACCCGCATCCTCGCGACACCAATACCGACCATAGCCCCTTGTAAATATCCGCCGATATCTTGCCCAACGGAAAATCCTTGATCCCGCGCAAATCCACCGGCTTATCTCGTTCATAGCGCGCTTTCATCTTCCCATCGCACGCGTCAGCCAAAATATCTTCCCATAACCCTTCACTCTCTCCCACAATCACCGCATCCGCATGACCCGCGGCTTCCTCCGGCAAAAACGTAGCGTGCAATCCTCCCAACACCACAATCTTACCACGCTTCCGATATGCATCCGCCAATTCATACATCCGCATAGCATCCGGCGTGGACGCAAAAATACCAACCACGTCCGCATCTGTCTTCAATCGTGCAGGGCTCCCCGAAGTTTCATCTACCATCTCAAACTTTATTCCCTGCGGTAATGCCGCTGCTGCCGAGAATATATTCTGGGGCGGCGAACCTACATATTTCTTATACCGCTTAAAATCACTATCATTCGATGCTTTAATCAATAAAACTTTCATCGCAAATCTCCAAGTCCCCCAAACGTACACTAGTCCAAACAAACCACACCCACCCAAAAAATAAATACCACTACATTCCAAACACCAATGCCAGCACACCAAATACCAACCACATTAATGTGATCAACCAAAACAGAATCACATGATCATCACGCCGAATATCTTCTACCAAAAACGTTCGACCCATAATGATTTCATAAATACCCCACCACAAAAACAACACGCCCCAAACCCGATACCAACCCATCGCAGTTCCACCAATCAAAATGATCAGCGATATAATCGTGAACCATTTGATCTTTTTCATCATTCAACCTTTCAACATATTATTTAACGACAACGTGAAGATAAATATTAAAACTATTTAAATTAAACCCTCAAAACTCATAATGATTCACGTGCCGCCTCAATCGTTGCTATCGCAATCCGCTCCGTGAACGTGACCAGTCGATCCACAACTTCACTATCCGTATACACTCCCGGCCATACATACCGCATCGCGCCACTTTCGTAATAGTAAACATACACCTGCCCCAACAAACTCATCACACAAAAATTCACACGTTCATCTAGCTTCCCCAGTCCCAACATCCCGCTCACAATCTCAACCAGCACCTCAACCTGCTGCATCCCCTCACCCATATACCACTTCAAATACACTTCCGACGGCGATAGCATCTCCCGCGTCAATAACTGACGATACCAACCAACCCCCTCATCTTCATCAATCCCATACATCAGCGCATCATGCACTGCCCACATCACCCACATCCGCAGCTTCTCCTTGTTTGGCAGCGCTCCATATCCCGATTCAGTTGCAAAGGCTGGCTTCCCAAAATATGACAACACCTCACCCAGCACAGCCTCATATAAACCATCCTTACTCTTAAAGTGATAGTTCAATACACCTATCCCCACACCTGCTTCTTTCGCAATCAACCGTACACTTGTCCCATCAAATCCCTTCTCCGCAAACAACCGACCACTCACATGAATCAACTTGTCGCGCGTTATATCCCCGCGCTCCTTTTCCCCTGTCTCATCACGAACTTTCACAATCTGTTTCTGCTTATCTACCATCACAAACTCACTTTTAAACCAAAGCTTTCGAGGTCCATCCTTCATCCTCTCTTAATCGCTTACCATGCCGCTGAACATTCGTTTTGAACGATTGTTCAATTAAAGTATAGCATCCGGCCTCATTTGGTCAAAATAAATCGCACGCGCTTAATCGAAATTGCATGTAAACAATTTATCAACATATATTTACATTTTATGAGATATCCGGAAACCCCCTCCTCTACCTAGCAATCTATGTCATAACGCGTTGCAATTTCACTGACATTTCGTACTCCAACAACGACACATCCGCCAGCCCCGCACACGCTAGCTGCAGGTCTTCTGTGATGTGCCGCGCCACGATCATCCCTCGTACCCGTTGCCCTTCTTCTGCCACAAACCGCCGCACCCAGTTCATATACCTGAGCAATTGCCCCACCACCCGGTCGTAACCCTTGCTCACTTTCAACTCGACAACCACCAAACCACCTTCCCGATCCACCGCCAGCAAATCAATCAGTCGTCCACCTGCTGGATATTCAATCCCCTTTGCCTCTTCATCTTCGTATAGCACCATTCCGTCTTCGATCACCGCTAAATGCCGCGCCAAAAAATGTTGTAAATCCTTCTCATACGCAAACTCGCTACTTTCAGCCCGCCGCGCCGTTTCCGCAACCACTTCATCTTCTACCTCGCAAACATCCTCATATCCCCCCGGTACAATCGGCCGTGGATGCCGCGCCGCATCATATAACTCCCACTCACCACGTCCTACCTGATAAAACAAATCATCCCGCAACGTCCTGCGGTAATGACTTACTCGGCTTTCTGCATTCGTACTCATCCGAGTCAAATGTGAGTTCACCACCTCCACACGGATCTTTGGATATCGCTCACGGAACCAATTCACCACCTGCTCCCGCTGAATCCGTTCACCCTTACGAATCCCCATCTCATCGACCATCATAAACATCAATTCGCGCGTCGATTTCTCATAGATCGCCATCGGTCTCTCTCACCTTCTTGACATGCAACAACCAGATGTGCTTCCCTGCGTCATCCTCCGGCATCCTGCCCCTAAGGTGAGATCTTAACACAACTCACGCAAAAACCCTATAAAAATAGTGTCTTTCATCTCACTCAATCCTGACCATCATCCGCATAACCATCAATCACTTTCGCCAGCTCCTCTGCGGGCTTCGACAAAAACTCACCCCAATGCTCAAAACCAAAGTTACGTAAATTCTGCCGCTGCAGCCCACGATCATACTCCCCCGATACATCCGCGCCCTTGTGGTAGTAGTCAATCCGCGACCACCCGGTTTTCTCTTGGTGCTTCTGATATCCAGCTATTGCTTTCGCCGGCACCATAAAACACATCCCCTTCACTGGCTCGGGCTCGGGCAACACCGGCTCGGGATGCAGCACAAACCCCTTCACATCTTCACCCAATCGCTTGCTGATCCCTTCGCGCATCGTCTCAACAAACTCACGATGAAAAGCATCCCCCACATCCTCACGCATGCGCTCAGCATACTTTTCGCTGCCATCACCTTTCCCATCCAGCTTAGGATCCAAAAAGAAATGAAGCACCGGCAGGATCGCGGCCACCACCGCCACCACAATTGCATAATCATGCCACCGCTTTGGCAACCCGATAGCCTCAATACCCTCTGGCCCAAGAAAATACGCCGCCCCAAATATCACCGCCCCGAGCGCCGGCCCGCCCACATTCAAAATCTTCTGTCGTTGCTGGTAGCGCACTAACGCAAGCCGCCGATCCGCCGCCGCTTCAGACACTTTCTTCGTCATACAATCCGCACACACCTCGGTCTGCACACGATCAATCTCTTGCATCCCCCATCCCCGCACGATCACCTGCCCGCTTGTCACTGCAAATCCGCGCTTCTTCGCTACCGCCAACTTCACCACCACCCACTCTTTCACATCCATTTCAGCACATTCAGATTCACAGGCTAGGCAAGTCATCATCAAACCCCTTGTTTTACAGCTTAAATATCATCTTGCTTATAAGCTCCCCTCATCGCAGCACCAAAATATCCCATAGCATCGCACAACCCGCAAATATTCACAATCTTTTTATACTCCCACTCTCTTGCATCACCTCTCTCATCTCGATACTTTGAGTGCATCATGTTGATCACCCGTGAAACAACCACCCCCAGAAGCACCACCACGACCGACACAACACCGGACCGAGGCAAGTGATCCACTGATTCATCAAACCACTCAGCAATTCACCCGCCTCGCCAAACCGCGAGGCGTTTCTCATTCTCCCCCACCCTCAGAAGTAAAATTGCTTTCAACCGCATCAACCCGCGCCTTCAATGGTGAACGAAACATCAAACCGCCTTTTACATTAAAATTCTGAAATCCAACACCCAAGGGCCAAACCCCTAAAATGCAGTGCAAAAGCCACTGGAGACCGCATCATGAGCGACAACATCAATATCAAACTCCCTGATGGTAATTCCCTCTCTCTAGCCGTCGGCTCAACTCCCTACGACGTCGCCGCCTCAATCGGTGAAGGACTCGCCAAGGCAGCCATTGGCGCCCGCGTCAACGGCACACTCGTCGACGTAACCTCCCCAATCACAGAAGATTGCGAAATCGGCATCGTCACCGCACCCCGACAGGACAAGAAAGGCCGCTCCAAATTCCGCGATGAGCAGCACCAAGCCGATGCGCTATACCTCCTCCGCCACTCCACCGCTCACGTCATGGCCGAAGCCATCGAAAAGCTCTGGCCGGACACCGAACTCGCCTACGGCCCGCCGCTGGACACCGGCTTCTACTACGACATCAAACTCGACACCCCCATCTCCTCTGACGACTTCGCCAAAATCGAAGCGGAGATGAAAAATATCATCGCCAGCCACCGCGCCTTCAAACGATACGACCTCCCCGTGGATGAGGGGATGAAGAAGCTGCAGGCGGAGAACAATAAATACAAGATCGATAACGCCGAGCGCGCGATCGAAAACGGCGCGACCACGTTGTCATGGTATGTGACGGGTGATCCATCTTTAGATTCAGCTTGTTCGACCACACCGCAATCTGAATTTTGGGAAGACCTCTGCCAAGGGCCGCACGTCACCAACACCTCACTCATCGGTGCTTACAAGGTGATGTCGATCGCCTCCTCCAACTGGCACGGCGATGTGAACTCCGACCGCTTCCAGCGCGTCTACGGCACCGCCTTCTTCTCAGAAAAAGACCTCGAAGAATATCTCGAAAAACTTGAGCAAGCCAAAGCGCGCGACCACCGCGTCATCGGACAAAAACTCGGGCTATTTGCAATCGATGATAAGGTTGGTCAGGGTTTGGTGCTTTGGAAGCCGAAGGGCGGGATCATCCGCGATCAGTTGCAGAAGTTTATTGGCGAGCATTTGACCAAGCAGGGTTATTTTCAGGTGTTCACGCCGCACATCGGGAAGCTGGATCTATATAGAACATCCGGCCACTTCCCGTACTATCAAGATTCGCAATATCCGCCATTGATTTCAGGTGAACAAATCAAAGCACTTGCGGATGAAGGTTGTACGTGTGGTCAGCTTTCAAACATGCTTGAAGAAGGCGACATTGATGGCTACCTGCTCAAGCCGATGAACTGCCCGCATCACATTCGGATTTATGCGAGTGAAAAACGATCGTACCGCGATTTGCCGATCCGTTTGGCGGAGTTCGGCACGGTGTATCGTTGGGAACAATCAGGCGAACTGAATGGGATGACGCGCGTGCGTGGTTTTACGCAAGATGATGCGCACCTGTTTGTCTTGCCGGACCAATTGGATGATGAGGTGCAGGGTTGTTTGGAATTGGTGAAGGTGATCTTTAATACGCTGGGCATGGAAGATTACCGTGTGCGTGTTGGGTTGCGTGATCCGGACAGCAGCAAGTATGTCGGTAATCCTGAGGACTGGGATCGCGCGGAAGCAGCCTGTTTGAAGGCGGCTGAGAGTTTGGGTGTGCCGTTTAGTTCGGAGCCGGGTGAGGCGGCATTTTACGGGCCAAAGATCGATTTTGTCGTGAAGGATGTAATTGGTCGCGAATGGCAATTGGGTACGGTACAGGTTGACTATCAGCTGCCACAGCGGTTTGAACTATCTTATGTGGGCAGCGACAACACGGAGCATGCGCCGGTCATGATCCACCGCGCCCCGTTTGGTTCGATGGAACGATTCGTCGGCGTGCTAATTGAGCATTTCAACGGCGCATTCCCGTTATGGCTTCATCCGGAACAGATTCGCGTCCTGCCGATCAGTGATAAGTTTATGGACTATGCGGATGAGGTCTATGCCGCGCTTAGAGAGGCTGGCTTCCGCGTGACACTCGACAGTGGTAATGATCGTTTGAATGGCAAGATCAAAGTAGCGCAGGAAGAAAAGATTCCGTACATGCTGGTGGTGGGCGGCAAGGACCGTGATGCTCGCACGGTAAGTGTACGTCATCGTAGTGAGGGGGATCTGGGCGCGGTGCCGCTCGATCAGTTCTTGCAGCAGGTGGTGGAGGAGAACCAGCGCAAGTCGGTGAAGCCATTGGTAGCAGTAGGATAATTAAATGATATAGGAAAGCAAAAAGCCTGCAGGTTAATTTCTGCAGGCTTTTTTATGCAATTAATGATGGCGCTTGGGAGGTCTGCTGCCAGACTCGTGACTGGGAGGATCTTTGGGCGGACCGGTTGGTGCTTCGTCGGCGGTGATGTAGTTATCACCATTGCGGTCGATGTGTGAGAAGTGTTCTCTAGGACCATCGAATTCTGATTTGGAGATTTTATTGTCGCCGTTGCGATCAAGGCGTTTAATGAAGAGGTCGATCTGTGATCGTAGTTGTGTGTTTTGTACTTGTTTTTCAGTCTTTATGAGTGACGGTTCTTTGGTGATGAGGATTGCTGCGCCACCTCGAACTGGACGGACGAAGTTCTCAATGCGGATGACATCACCTTGGGGACCGTGACCCTGAGGATAGTCATCGGGGTTGCCGGATTTCATGTCGGAGCGTTGCGCACCAGCACCGTGAACATCCATGAGCTTTGCATTGCGCGAGGTTTTACGCGGGTTATTAGAAGGTGGCCGGGGGGACATGAAACCAAGTGCGCGGCCAAAGGCGATATAAACGGCGTTTGTTCCGCCGCGCTGCGATTTGTGTGTCGTTGAAGTCCAGAACTGCGGATAGTCTTTCTTGTTTCCTTCGTTTTTGATGGTTGTTGTATTAAAGATTGGATTGATGGCTGGTGAGCGTGTTGCATCCGGTGAACGTGAGTAGTCAACGATGGATTGGAGTTCTTTGGCGTTTGGAAGTCGCCAATCGGTATGACCGGCGAGTTTGAGTTGTTCGCAGTATTTAAGAGCTTCTTGCCATGGCATGGGTTCACCAGAATCGTTTTGCGCCCATATTAAACCTGTTGCTTTATCTGTAATAGTACCGTCACTATTGTCAATAAAATTGTTTTTGCCATAGTTAGTGTTGCCTCGGACATAGCGAACGAATCGTTGTTTATTACGATCGCGCGGTGAAGAGGTCGGATATCCTTTGATGCGGCCATCAGCAAAGTTAATACCGAAAGCTGTTTTGTTGCCGTTCATGGTGGTTGAGGTGTAGATGGTTGAGGTCCAGTACTGTGCATCGATGATACGCTCTCCGCGGGATGTATCACCGAAAGTGAAGTTAAAACAACTGGTATCAATGAATGGGATCGATGATGAGGTGGCAGCACGAGGGTCGGGGTCGCTGCCGGAGAAATCGATGAGTGAATAGAGTTCTTTGATGGTAGGGAGTCGCCAGTCGTTGTGGTTTGCTGTGCGACATTTCTTCGTACCAAAAACGGCTTGTTGATAGGTGGCCCGCTGATATTCTTTTTGCCACATGAGACTGGTGTTGAGATCGGTGATGGTGCCATCATGATTGTCTTGATAGCTCGGTTTTAATCCTTGATACTGTGCATCCTGGCCGAAGAAGGTACTGGATCTTAAAGGGTATTTAATGCGAGAGGTGTTGTTGTAGGTACGGATCTGATTGGTGTCGACGATGGGGTATGTGTGTGCCGATTGTGCAATAGTCAAAGTGGGGAGGAGAAGAATGATCGCGAAACTGGTGATGATGCATTTCACAAGGAACTCCTTTTGTTGGAAAACGCTTGCAAAGCAAATTTATTGCTGTAAGGGGTGAAGCTTGGGTAGTATTGTCAGGTTGTGTGGATGGCGTGAGCACGGTGGAAAAGGCGATCGGGGGGCTGACGATCTTCAGCAAGTTAACGGGGTTGGTGTTTTGTGTGCTTGCGGCACAGCTAATGATGATGGGCGTGAAACATTTTCTGAATCTATAAAATTGGTGAGGTAAAAAACAATAGAAAATTGGGGTTATGGGAATAGATAAGTCATCATGATGGTTTTGCATGAACACAATGTAGCGCGATCTGCGCTTATCCTATGACCACACACGATGGAGATCAGTCGATGAACACGAAGAAATGCTTGGCAATCCTGTTTGGATTGGCGTTGATGCTGGGGCTGGGTGGACAGGCAGCAATGGCCTGTGACACTTGCGGATGCAGTGACAAACCTGCGGCCACACAGCCAAGTGAGGGCCATGACCACAGTGACAAGGATCACGGTCACAAGCATGCAGAAAAGAAAAAGTGCGAAACATGTGCAAAAGGCGAATACTGCGAGAAGTGTGAAAAGAAGAAAGCTGCCGCTGAGGGCGAGAAATCTAAATGTGAAACATGTGCTGCGGGGAAGCCGTGTACAAAGTGTGACGCTAAAAAGGCCGCCAAAGCTAAAGGTGAGAAAACCATATGTGACGGGGAGACTTGCGAGAAGTGCGAGCCGGTAGGCAAATTTGAACAAGTCGGCGTGGTACAGTCGTTACGTGGATTCTTTGATGCTGAATCAAAAAGCGCTCATGAGCACAATCATGATGAAAGCGGCGAAGCGCTGGTGGACTTGATTTTGGTGACAGAAAAGGGTGTATATCACTTTATTGAGACACCAAGCAATAAGGCTGCTTTATCAGAGATCAAGCCGGGCGATGTAATCGCGGCAAAGGGCAAAATCTACAACAGTGGCTCGATGTTGTTCTTGGACGAAGCAAAACTGGTTGAAGGCAAGCAAGTTGATGTGAGCAAGTTCAAGAGCGCCAAAGGTAAAGAAGTTGAACTGGTGGGTGTGAATGGCTGCCAGTGCCAATTGAAGATGGCGGACTTGCCGCACAGCTGCAAGTTGGGGCACTTACACCATCTGCAAGATACGAAGGGAAATATTTACAACTATATCCCAACGGGTTCGGCACAAGAGTTGATAAAGGGTAAAGGCGGCACACACGGCCAACAGGTGAAGGTGAAAGCAACGCTTTTACCAGGCAACACGCTGGAAGTGAAAAAAGCAGAAACGGTGAAGAAGTCAGAAGGCTAATTCATCAACGAGATATTATTTCTTCTCCCCAACACCGGCGGTGTTGGGATTGAAGAGGTGAATTTAAAATCTATTTTGCCCCCGGAAGCGCCTTATCCAACCTATGGTTAGATGGGGCGTTTTTTATGTGAGGAGTTGCCCGGCAAAGATAGTAGTAGCATAACCGGAGATAAGGAGAACGCCGGGTTTGTCTTGGAGAAGCTCAAGATAGAGGGTACCAGAACGGGGTGAGGCTTGGACGGCAATGAATTCGGATTTACCTAATTTTTCAGACCAATATGGGGCGAGCACACAATGAAGCGAACCGGTAACTGGATCTTCGTTGATGCGGAGCGAGGGGGCAAAGAAACGAGATATAAAATCAACGCTGGTACTTTCGTTATCGACTGTTGTTTTAGTATCCGCTTTAGCTGTCACAGCAATACCACGGTATGGAATGGCCGCTAGTGCATTGAAATCTGGCTGAAGATTGCGAACAAGAGATTCGGATTCCAATGTGAGGATGAGGTCATATGGCCCTTGGAAAAGGTCAACGACGTCGGCGGATTGGAGGCTGAGATGTGTGAGGAGTTGATCATAATTTTGGATGTCGGCGGGGTTGAGGGGTTTGGGTTTATCGAGAGGGAAGCGCATGGTGATACAATTGTTTTCAGTGCGGGAGCAGACGAGGGTACCACGTTTTTGTGTGTGGAAGATGATGTCTGAGGAGATACAGTGCCGACCGGTTTGCCAGAGGATATGTGCTGAGGCGAGGGTGGCGTGACCGCAGAGTTCGACTTCGGCAACAGGCGTGAACCACCGGAGAGAATAGGAGCCGTCATCACGTGGGAGGATGAAGGCGGTTTCGGAGAGGTTCATCTCGGCAGCAACGGCCTGCAGATAAGTGTCAGGCTTTGAATCAGCGAGGATATGGACTGCGGCAGGGTTTCCAGAAAAAGACTGGTCGGTAAAGGCGTCGATCTGGTAAATTGGTCCGGTCATCACATTAAGGATAACGAAGACGACGAGCGCAGCCAGTATTACACATAAGTTTGCGCGGGTTATAGAAGTTTGATGTATCAAAAAGGGCAGGCAAAGCATGAGTGAGTTAGATGAAGAAGCGAGTGTTGTGAAAACAAACGGCGCAGCAGATGCGGGCGATCGTCGTGCGATTGTGGCGGGATATGGACCGGCAGGAAGATTGGTGGCAGCAGAACTTGAAGGAAGCGGTTTTGAGGTGACGGTGATTGATGAGAATGCTGACACGGTTTTAATGCGGCTGGAGAAAAAGAAGGGGGCGAAGTATGGTGATGTTTTGGATGGGAGTGTGCTAGAGGAAGCAGGGATCATGTCGGCGGATTTGCTGGTGGTGGCGATCCCAGACGAACGATCAGCAATTGAGGCTTGCCGAATTGCACGGTCGATGAGACGGGATTTGTTCATCGTGGCGCGGACGAATTTTTTGAGCAGAGGCATGATGGCGGAGCAGGCTGGGGCAGATGAGGTAGTGGTGGAAGAGGTGGTCACCGCGGCAGCGATGCGGGATGTGATTGTGAAGGAGCTTGAAAATGGGGGACGATTGAGTGATTAAGGACTTTTAAACGAAGACATTTGGGGGTCGGATTGCAATCACAGCTGAATGTGAGAGGATAGTAGGTGCGTATATGGGACAATGATGTCCGGGATACATGTCACTTTGTAAGGAATTGGAGTTTTGTTATGGGGACAATATTAATTCGCGGTTTATTGTACGTGATGATGTTGTTGTGTGTAGCTGGAACGGAATTACATGCGGCGGTAAGTGTGGGACAGAATCCTGACTACCGAATCAGATCCATGCGTGGTGAGGTAATCACGAGCGAGAAGCTACGTGGGAAGATTGTGATTTTGGATTTTTGGGCAACGTGGTGCCCTCCATGCGTAGATTCCATGCCACATATGAAGGAATTGTATAAAGCAACGCACGGGAAGGGTGTAGTCATTATTGGGATCAGCCTTGATCGTCGTGGCCGGGATGTGTCAACGTTTGTTAGGAAGAATGGGATTTCCTGGCCGCAGATGTTGGATAGCAAACGGACAATGACGGAACAATTTGGTGTAAGCGGTATTCCGCGCGTTTTTATCATGGGGCCAGATGGAAAAGTGGAATGGACTGGGCATCCAATGCGGATGGATCAACCAATCAAAGATATCTATAAGAAATACAAAGATCAGCTTACAACGAAAGCTTCGAAACAAAAAAAAGCAGCCGAGGAAGAAGCACGAGAAGATGAAGAGGCAGCTGCATTTGAGGTAGATGCTGCAACACGTAAGCAAGCATTGGGATTGATTGCTGAGGCACAAGAGGCGGCCAAGGCAGGGAACTTTGCGGTGGTGTTGCAGAAATTGAGTGCGATCCCGGTTGAAGCAGCACGTGATCCGGAACTGGTCGATGCAGCTGTGAAATTAGCGATGTCGATGCAATCGCAGATTTTAAAGAATCCGGAAATAGCGATGCTGATCAAGGACAATCCTGAAATGATCCGGCAACTCCGGGCGCTACAGCAGGCAGCAAGAGAATCCAAATCGCAGAAAAAAGCGCTTGAGAAATTGCGTGGGAAAAAGATTGAACGTCAAAATACTGCAGACCCGCGGAAAAAAGTAAATCCGAAACTGCTCGCGAGCAAAATGGCGCAGGCAGAAGCAGCAGAACGTGGGCAAGACCTTGTGAAGGCATACGAGAAGTATCAATGGGTTATCAAGCGCGGTGGGGATAGCGAAGAAGCTAAAAAAGCAGCCGCGCGCGTACGGGAACTTGAAGCGGATGAAACTTTTGCTGAACGATATGAATCACACAAGCAAGATGAAAAAGGCAAGCAGATGCTCAAGACTGCCGCAAGCTATCTGAAAGCTGATGAGAAAGAAGGCGCAATCGAGGTCTATCAAGAAATCTTAGCGAAGTACCCAAAAGCCTATTTTGCAAGAGCAGCAGCCAAGGAAGCACTTAAGGAGCTTGGCGTGAAGGCAAAGAAGGATTGATCTTTCAGGCAATTAAATCGTTGAATAGATATGCCGCATTCAAAAGAATGCGGTTTTTTTATTTGATTTCAAAAAATGAGATGTAAAGAGAAAACCCATGACCGTGGCCATGGGTTTGGTTGGATAGTTTCTATCTAAGCACTAATTAGCCGGCGGAAGAGGCGAATTGTGTTTTCACGCCGGAAGCGGGAAGTTCAGATGAACCGGTGAGGTATTCGTCGATCTTACGAGCGGCGCCACGACCTTCATTAATCGCCCAAACGACAAGTGACTGGCCACGACGGCAGTCACCGGCAGCGAAAATGCCTTCAATGGAAGTAGCATAGTCGCCATATTGTGCTTTGAAATTTGTACGTGGATCGGTTTCAAGGCCAAGTTTTTCAGCAAGGAAAGTTTCAGGTCCGAGGAAGCCCATGGCAAGGAAACATCGTTCCGCAGGAATGATTTGTTCGGAGCCGGTGACTTCCGTCATAGCCCAACGACCTTGCTGATCTTTGCGCCAGTGGACACGAACGGTTTTAACGCCAGTAAGATTACCATCATCGTCGCCGATGAATTCTTTGGTGAGGATTTTGTAGACACGTGGGTCTTCGCCTTGGATAGCTTCGGCTTCCTGATGGCCATAATCTGTGCGAAGGATGCGCGGCCACTGCGGCCAAGGGTTGTCATCAGCACGTTCTTTGGGTGGTTGCGGGAGCAGTTCAAAGTTGATCACAGACTTGCAACCGTGACGAATAGATGTACCGATACAATCAGTACCAGTATCACCACCACCAATGACGACGACGTTTTTATCTTTGGCTGAAATGTAGTTGCCGTCCTCAAGGTTTGAGTCAAGCAACGACTTAGTATTCTGATGGAGGAACTCCATGGCAAAGTGGACGCCTTTGAGTTCACGACCGGGAACAGGAAGGTCGCGCGGCCGAGTAGCACCGGTGGCAAGAAGAACCGCGTCAAACTCGTCCTGCAATTGTGACATGGGAATGTATTGAATATTGGAATCTTTGGGTCCTGCGCCTGCAGGTTGATCGTCGTCGCCGCAGATGAAAGCATTGGTGACAAAATTCACACCTTCGGCGATCAGGAGATCGATGCGGCGCTGCACGTAGTTCTTGTCGAGCTTCATGTTGGGAATGCCATACATGAGTAGTCCGCCTATGCGGTCGTGACGTTCGTAAACAACGACATCGTGGCCGGCTTTGTTAAGTTGTGCGGCTGCGGCAAGACCTGCGGGTCCGGAGCCGACGATAGCGACACGTTTGCCGGTGCGCGCTTCAGGCGGCTCGGGGATGATCCAGCCTTCTTCATAGCCGCGATCAACGATGGCGCACTCGATGGACTTGATGGTCACAGCGGGTTCGATCACACCGAGGCAGCAAGAGCCTTCGCACGGTGCGGGACAGACGCGGCCAGTGAACTCGGGGAAGTTATTGGTCTTGTGGAGGCGGTCAAGCGCTTCTTTCCACTGATTGCGATAGACGAGATCATTCCATTCAGGGATGAGATTGTCGATGGGACAGCCGGTGTCGGACTGGCAGAAGGGCACGCCGCAGTCCATGCAGCGGGCACCTTGGTTCTTGAGCTTGGTATCCGAATCATGATCGTGGATTTCGTTGAAATCCTTGGCACGCGTGAGCGGATCGCGGTTTGGGAGCGGCTTACGCTTGTATTCCATGAATCCTGTTGGTTTACCCATGTCTTATCTTCTTTCTATCACCTGTCTTTATGCAGGTTTCCCAATCATGATTTTAATTTCAGTCTAAAGGGTTCTGATCTAACCGTTGATTAGATTAGCCTTGGCCGACGCCGGGCATATTTTCAGAAGCGGCAGCGGCAAGCTGCTGTTCACGCAGGACACGCTTGTAATCAATCGGCATGACTTTGACGAACTGGCTGACCCGATCCTTCCATGTGGCGAGCACTTTTTCCGCAACATTGGAGCCGGTATATTGCAGGTGCTTCTCGATCATGGAGCGAACTTCGGTGATATCCTCTTCGGTTTCGAGTTTTTCGAGTTCGACCATGCCGAGGTTGCAGTGCTGGATGAAGTTACCGGCCGGGTCCCAGATGTAGGCGATGCCGCCGGACATACCGGCTGCGAAGTTACGGCCTGTCGGGCCAAGGATGACGATGCGGCCACCGGTCATGTATTCGCAAGCATGATCGCCGACGCCTTCGATAACGGTATGGGCGCCGGAGTTACGAACGCAGAACCGTTCGGCAGCCATCCCGCGGAAGTATGCTTCACCTTTGGTCGCGCCGTAGAGGCAGACATTGCCGGCGATGATGTTGTCTTCCGCAGCAAAAGTTGCGTTCTTCGGTGGGAAGATCGCCACGCGCCCGCCTGACAAACCTTTGCCGACATAGTCGTTTGCATCGCCTTCAAGGTTGAAGGTGATGCCATGTGCGAGGAAGGCGCCGAAGGACTGGCCCGCGGAACCGGAGAAATTCACGGTGATCGTGTCTTCGGGGAGACCGGCCGCTTCATGAACCTTGGACACCTGATTCGAGAGCATCGCGCCGGCGGTACGATCGGTGTTCTCGATCTTGATATCGAGTGTAACTGGGGTTTGATCCTTGATCGCGGGCTGACATTCAGCGATGAGCTTGCGGTCGAGGACTTCACCGAGATTGTGATCTTGTTCTTGCAACTTACGGATACCGACATTTTCGTGCGGCTTCTTCGCAGGTGTAAGGATCGCAGAAAGATCAAGGCCATCAGCTTTCCAATGGTCCACTGCGTCACGTGTGTCGATGAGATCGACGCGGCCGATCAGTTCGTCTATGGTTTTGATGCCGAGCTTGGCCATGAGTTGGCGGGCTTCTTCGGCGACCATGAAAAGATAGTTGACGAGGTGTTCGGGTTGGCCGTTGAATTTTTTGCGAAGCACAGGGTCTTGCGTGCAGATGCCGACGGGACATGTGTTGAGGTGACACTTGCGCATCATGATGCAGCCCATGGTGACAAGCGGCGCAGTGGCGAAGCCGTATTCTTCGGCACCAAGACACGCGGCAATCACCACGTCACGGCCGGTCTTGAGTCCGCCGTCGGTTTCAAGACGAACACGTGAACGCAAATCGTTCATGACGAGGGTTTGATGCGTTTCAGCAAGACCGAGTTCCCATGGAAGGCCGGCGTGTTTGATCGAAGTCAACGGTGAAGCACCGGTGCCGCCATCGTGACCCGAGATTAAGATGTGATCGGCATGCGCTTTAGAAACACCTGCAGCAATCGTGCCAACGCCAACTTCGGAGACGAGCTTCACCGAAACATCCGCTTCGGGGTTCGAGTTTTTCAGATCATAAATAAGCTGCGCGAGGTCTTCGATGGAGTAGATGTCGTGGTGCGGTGGCGGAGAGATGAGACCGACGCCAGGGGTGGAGTGACGCAACGAGGCGATAGCTTTGTCGACCTTGAAGCCGGGAAGCTGACCACCTTCACCCGGCTTCGCGCCCTGCGCGATTTTGATCTGCAGAACATCACCGTTGGTGAGATAATAGGAGGTCACACCGAAACGGCCGGAGGCTATCTGTTTAATCGCGGAACGTCGCAGATCGCCGTTGTTGTCGGGCTTAAAGCGTTTGGGATCTTCACCACCTTCACCAGAGTTTGAGCGGCCGCCGAGACGGTTCATCGCAACAGCCAATGATTCGTGCGCTTCTTTGGAGAGCGAACCCATGGACATCGCGCCGGATCGGAACCGGCGAACGATATGCGCTGCCGACTCGACTTCATCAAGCGGGATGGATTTGGATTCATCGATCTCGAAGTTGAAGAGGCCACGTAGGGTGGCGCGTGATTTTGCGTCATCGTTGATGAGGCGAGCATAATCATCATAAGCCTGACGAGAGTTTTCGCGGGCTGCCCGTTGGAGGTTTGCAATCGTTTCGGGGTTGAACTGATGCTTCTCGCCGCCAGCGCGCCAGTGGAAGTCGCCGGGGTTAGGGAGGGTTGGAAGTTTAACGACTTTCTTGGGCGGATAGCCGATGGCATGACGACGGGTTGCTTCCTTGGCAAGCACATCGAAACCTGCACCTTGAAGTCGCGAGGCGGTTCCGAAGAAGCAACGGTCGACGACATCGGAACGTAGGCCAATGGCTTCAAAGATTTGCGCCCCCTTGTAGGAAGCAAGCGTGGAGATACCCATCTTGGAGAACACTTTGAGCATACCGGTACCGACAGCTTTGATGTAGTTCTTGATGGCCTTTTCTTCGGAGATCGCATCGGGGTCCATGATGCGTTCATTACGCATGCGGTAGATGGCTTCGAAGGCCATGTATGGATTAACCGCATCAACGCCGTAGCCGGCAAGCAGGCAGAAGTGGTGCACTTCACGCGCTTCACCGGATTCGATCACCAGACCAACTTGGGTGCGCTCTTGGTGTTTAACCAAGTGATGATGGACCGCACCGCCGGCAATCAGTGAGCTGATCGGCACACGGGTCGCGCTGGTGCCACGATCGGAAAGAATGATGATCTGATACCCATCAGCAATCGCTTGGCGGGACTCTACGCAAATACGATCGAGGGCTTCGTTCAGATTCTTTTCATTCTCAGTATCAGAAGCAGCCAGCGGGTGGGTGATGTCAATGGTGATTGACTTCCAATCACGGTGTTTCATGTTGCGGAGCGCATCCAGTTCTGCATTTGTAAGAATCGGATGCGGCAGATGCAGGCGATGGCATTGCTCTTCGGTGGTGCCAAGAATATTGCCTTCGGGCCCGATGTAAGTTTCCAGCGACATGATGATCTCTTCGCGAATCGGATCGATCGGCGGGTTGGTCACCTGTGCGAAAAGTTGTTTGAAGTATTCATAGATCAGGCGTGGCTTGTCAGAAAGCACGGCAAGAGCCGCATCGTTACCCATCGAGCCGATGGGGTCTTTGCCATCAAGGCACATGGGCTGAAGGAACATGCGGAGGTGTTCGATGGTGAAGCCGAAGGCCTGCATTTTTTCGAGGACTTGGTTTTCATCGACACGTGCGACATCAAGACCGCGCTCAGCGCCGGGGATTTCAGACACTTCGATGCGCTGGTTTTGTAGCCACTGCCCGTAAGGACGCGCGGTGGCAATGCTGTTCTTGAGTTCTTCGTCGGCGATGATGCGTCCTTCATCGAAGTTGACGAGGAACATGCGGCCGGGCTGCAGGCGACCTTTGTATCGCACTTGATCAGTCGGGATGTCTGGCACGACGCCGACTTCGGAAGCCATGATCACACGGTCATCTTCGGTGACGTAGTAGCGCGAGGGACGGAGGCCGTTACGGTCGAGGGTCGCACCAATGTACGTGCCATCGGTAAATGCAACCGAGGCCGGCCCATCCCATGCTTCCATGAGTGACGCATGGTATTCGTAGAAAGCACGTTTTGAGGGCGACATGGATTCATGATTTTCCCACGCTTCGGGGATCATCATCATCATGGCTTCGGGAAGCGTACGACCAGACAGCAGCAGCAACTCAAGTACATTGTCGAACGTACCCGAGTCCGATGTCGTCGGATCGATGACAGGCATAAGCAGGTCGAGATTCTCGCCGAAGAGTTCGGACTTCATGAGACCTTGACGTGCTTTGGTCCAGTTGGCGTTACCGCGGAGCGTGTTGATTTCGCCATTGTGACTCATCCAACGCAGCGGCTGAGCGCGGTCCCAAGATGGGAACGTGTTGGTGGAGAAGCGGGAGTGAACCATGGCAAGATGCGATGTATATCGTTCATCGCGGAGGTCGGCATAATAAAGCGGTACCTGGTAGCTGGTAAGCTGACCTTTGTAGGTGATGATTTTTGAAGAAAGAGAGCAAACGTAGTAGGTGCCGTCGTCGAGATCATTGGTTTTGATCTCGTGGAAGGCTTGCTTACGAATGGTATATAGTTCACGTTCGAAGGCATCTTGATCGTGATCGCAGTCTGCACCAAACTCACCCGTGGCTGCGCCAATGAAAACTTGCTCAACGAACGGCTCAGTACGGAGTGCAGATGGACCAATATCTGCATTAGATGCGGAGGTTGGCACTTCGCGCCAACCAAGGAGAGTTTGCTTGTGCTCGGCGATGTACTTTTCAATAACCTTTTTGCAAGCAGCACGTTTATCAGCATCTTGCGGGAAGAAGATCATGCCGACAGCATAGTGGCCGCGCTCTGGAAGATCGGTACCTGCATTCTTTTTGTATTCTTCGTTAAAAAGATCGTGCGGAATGGCGGTGAGGATACCCGCACCGTCACCGGTATTGGCTTCGCAGCCACAAGCACCACGGTGATCCATGCGGTGTAGCATTTCAAGCGCATCAGTGACGATGCCATGCGAACCGATGGCTTTGAGCTGCGCAATAAAACCTACGCCACAAGCGTCTTTCTCATTGGCAGGATCATAGAGTGCCTGCTTCTCGGGAAAACCGGGGCTGAGCTTGTACTGAGGGTCGCGCAAGCTGTCTGTCTTTTGATTATCCATAACCCAATCCTTCATATTCTTCTTCATGTCGTTGTGTCCCGCTTGGTATGCGGGGCAGGTGAAGCGCAGACCCGAAATAATCAGATGCGTAGCGATTCGGGGGTCGCAGCGTGTTTGATCTGCCGCGAAGCCCAGAACTGCTGGCCAAGGTCCGTGTCGGGGCCAGCATTTGCGAGCAAGTAGTCAATAAACTGTTGCGTCGCGGGAGAGAAAGCGGCGTCTTGATGCTTATGCCGTTTCCTGTAAACCACACCCATGGGCCTGACCATCTGCGGGCGGAGCTCGGTCAGTGTCAACGTGCCTGCTTCCAATTCTCGAAGGACGGTGCGTCCGGGGAGGATGGAAAAAGTGCTGGTGACAGCGACCGCATTCTTCACCGTGTCTATGTTGTCAAACGAGCCGGCAATGCGCGGCGTCGCGTGATGCTCCTTGAGGAAGGAGCGAATCTTTCTGCCAAGCGGCAGGTCCGTATCAAATGTCACCATTTCATAGGGTGACAAATCTTCTGGTGTCACCACGCTGCGAGAGGCAAGTGGGTGACTGGGGTTAGTGACCACAGCCATTACCTCTTCGCGGAGTGGGAGGATCCCGAGTTTGCGCCACCCCTGAGGGTAGGCGAGAATTCCAAAGTCGGCGACATCTTCACGTACTTCCCGATACACATGGTCGGGCTTGGTGTAGTGGATGTCGATGTGGACCCGAGGGTGTTCTTTATGGAACTGGTCGGCGATGCGTCCGAGGAGTTCGATGCCGGAGGAATAGATCGCAGCGATCCGAACGGTCCCGATAGGGTCTTGTTTCATGCTCGCCAGTTTTGCGGCAAGCCGGTCGTACTTATCAAGGATGCACGATGCACCTTCAAGGAAGGTGTTGCCTTCGTCGGTAAGCGCGAGCGGCCTGACAGAACGGTCGATGAGCGTCACACCAAGTCGTTTCTCAAGCTGGCTGATACGCTGGCTTGCGGCGGACTGAGTGATTCCATGAAGGTTGGCTGCCTGTGAGAAGCTGTGGCAACGCGCAACATCATAGAAGAGACGCAACGTCTGCATAAGATAAGAAGTATATCATTAGGGAAGTTAATGTCAAAAAAGTGTACAATTAGATATTTTTATATTGCGCGTCTTATATAAGACCTCAATTTTACGATAAGTCTTTTTTATAAATAAGATTAAGATCTTCTGTCATGATTGACGGATCGAAGCTGGAGAGAAAAGATGGGTTTCGCCTCAGGGTGAGCCTGCAGTTGTCCGATAAAAAAAGTGAGCCGATGATATATTGATCAGGATGTGCCGGGCTAAAGACAGGAAGCTGTTTATGAGTATGCATTTACCATTGATTGGCCATGTGCTGCACCAAATGGATTTTGCGGGTGCAGAAGTTTTGGCTGCAGATCTGGCCCGACGACTGGGTCATCGGTGGCGATTTGTATTCTTGTGCCTAGATGGGGTAGGTGTACTGGGAGATCAACTTCGAGACGAAGGATACGAGGTGGTCGATCTGGGGCGGCGGCCAGGCGTAGACTGGCGCGTTGGGCGGCGGCTTCGGAAAGTGGTACATGAGCGACATATCCATTTGTTGCACGCGCATCAATACACACCATTCTTTTATGCAGCAGTCTCACGACGATTCAAAGCACACCCTCCGATTGTGTTTACCGAACATGGTAGGCATTATCCAGATAAACGCAGTGGCAAACGGGTGTTTGTGAATCAATATTTACTTAAAGAACACGATCGAGTTACAGCGGTTGGACAGTTTGTTCGTCAAGCTCTGATCGAAAACGAGGGGATCACCGAGCAGCGCACCGGCAAAACCGTCGAGGTGATCTACAACGGGATCGACCCGGATAAATTTGGCGCGGGCGACAAGGCAGAAGCTCGGCGGCGACTGGGTCTGGGCGAACACGAACGGATCATCATGCAAGTCGCGCGGTTCCATCCGGTGAAGGATCATGAAACAGCCGTCCGTGCGTTTGCCAGAGCGATTGGCGATGAGCCGGAAGTGCTGGGTTCGAAAGCAAACCGCGCAAAACTGGTATTGGTAGGTGATGGCAGTGAACGAGAAATGATCGAGGCGCTTGTACAAGAACTGGAGATTGGTGAGCACGTGCTATTTACAGGTGTACGAGATGATGTCCACGAAATCTTGCCCGCGGCAGACATTTTTATGCTGTCAAGTTTAAGTGAAGGAGTGAGCGTCACACTATTGGAAGCAATGGCAGCAAACATCCCGATCGCAGCAACCAATGTGGGAGGGAATGCGGAAGTTGTGGAGCATGGCCGCAATGGTTTGCTCTCTGAACGACAACATCCGGAAGCACTTGCACATAATCTGAAGATGTTGCTTGGCGATGCAGACATGCGGGCTAAAATGGGAGAAGCGGGGCAAAACCGTTTACTTAAGATGTTCACCCAGCATCAAATGCACAAGGCTTACGAGCGCGTGTATGCACAGATGTTAGGTGAACCGATGCAACGCGAGATGGTCTAGTTGGCTTAATCACTCCATTGCAATACAAAAATGCTGAAATAGTCCCCTACGAAAACAGGTTTAATCCTTGGATTCATCGGCAACTGATCCTTTCTAATATCAGGCATATGAAAATGAAACATACAATCGTGATCTTGTTTGTCAGTTTGATGATGACGCTGCAGGCTGGTGCGCAGAACGGGTATGAATCCTTCACACATGGCTGGGCTGATGATCCGATTTGGTTTGATGGGAAGGCAGAATATGTGACGTATGAAGCAACACGACCCATCTATGGCAAGCTGCGACAATACCAAGCACTGATCATCACCAACAAGGAACACTTCAGCACAAAAACGTTTACCAAAGATGCTACCAGAAATGGGATGCCTGTTTTCAAACATCACATCCTGGAAGATATCGCTGTCAAAAACTATGTGTATCACTACAGTATGATGAGCTATATCGGCACCAAAGATTTCAAGAGTTATAAATTAGATCACGCTTCAATCGAAGATTGCGGCAGTACGTACAAACGCTTTGTGAATTGGGACGGCAAAGTGAGTTGGGAGCAGGATTCATATTTTCCGAATGAAGGAAGTCGAAACGATCGGTATAACACGCCGAAAGACTTTGGGTTTTTCGATGCGATGACGCTGGTGTTACGTGGATATCCATTTGATGCTCCTGCGGATATTATGATGAATCTTGTGCCGGACCAATCGACAACGAAATGGTCGCCATATGCACCGCAGCAGTGGGTAGTTGAGTATGTGGGTAAAGAAAAATTGATACTGCCGATAGGAGAAGTGGAAGCGTATCATGTGCGGATGCGGTTTGCAGGACCGACAAAACAATTCATACCGCCGGTAGATTTCTGGTTTGAAGCATCGACAGATCGACAACATGTATTGGTCCAATACACCGGACCGCACGGTGTGAACTACAAAATCAAGTCTTACAAACGATTCGCATATTGGGAAGGCAACTAAGCAGATCACTGGCGGGGAATTTATTCAGACAAAGCTAAGTAGATGACCTCTTGCATAGAATGAGCGGGCAAGCCGATAGGCGCTAAGGCGCAAACGGCTTGTTTACGTGTATCTATATATTTACAACAGCAACCGATAAGTTTAAGAGGTCGTATTATGATTGAACTAGTAAATCATCCAGATGCAAAAGAAGTAGTAGGCCTAAAAGCAATCGGCAAACTTAAGCATGAAGACTATGAGCAGGTTGTTCCTGAAGTTGAGAAAATGATTGAGGATCGTGGAAAGCTGCGACTCGTGCTGCTTGCCGATGAGTTCGAGGGATGGAATCTCAAAGCATTTTGGAATGAACTTCGATTTGATGCGCGGCACCGCCGAGACTTTACAAAGGTCGCGATCGTCGGCAAAGAAAAATGGCATAATCACGCAGCAAAATTATCGAATCTGCTGATGAAAGGTGAGATCCGTTACTTTGATATTGCACAAGTGGACGAAGCGTGGCATTGGGCGGCAGCATAATATCCCATGCATGAAGGGTAAAACATGATTGATATCGTCAAACGTAGCGGCATAGACAACACCCTGGGTATGTATACCGCAGGCAAGCTTACACATGATGACTACACTCGAATCATCCCAGTTATTGAAAAAATGATCGAAAAGCACGGCAGAATCCGACTCGTTGTAAACATGGAAAAATATGATGGAATCGAGTTGCGCGCCCTGTTTGATGACTTAAAGTTTGATATTGCTCATTGGAGAAGCTACGAAAAAGTTGCCATCGTTGGCCACAAAAAATGGCAAAAACAAATGACAAAAATTTCAAACCTGATCATGAATGGTGAATTACGCTACTTTGATCAATCAGATATTGAAGAGGCCTGGATATGGGCGGCATCGATTGACGCAGCATGATTTCACCTTCCTAAATTACAACCATAATAAATACAGCAGCGTGACTATAGGTTTTGCTGATACGCGATGGTATACTCCGCCTGATCGGGATTACAATCATGATCGGTGTGGCACACTGTTGGCTTAACCATAAGGAGCCTGTGATGCTTGCTGTTTTATTTGCGATCCTAACCGCGGCTGCATGGGGAGTGGGTGGCTACTTCGAAAAGAAGGGATTGAAGCTCGGCAATCTTTCCCCGCATGTTGGGATCACGGTACGGACGGCGGTAGCAATTTTGATCCTTGGTGTAATAAGCTTACCGCAGTGGAAACAGCTCGGTAATGCCGGCACAAAATCAATCTTATATCTGGTGATAGGTGGAGGAATCGTCGCTGGATCGATCGGGATGCTCTGTTTTTACGCTGCAATTAAGGAAGCACCGCTTTCGCGGGTCATGCCAATTGCTTTTACCGCGCCGCTATTTGGCGCGCTAATGGGAATGATGTTTGGTGGTGAGCCAATAAGCATGAAAATTGTAATTGGTATGTTGCTAACGGTGTCGGGGATCGTGGTGTTGACTATGTCCTGATTGTGGATTGGATCCAAGTAAAAGTGCAATGGATCTGGCTTACGAACTTAATAAGAGATGTTGTTGCGCAACCTTGATGCATCAGACGGCCAGATCGTGTAAGTTTAGGTAAAATAAACAAACTCCGAGATGAAGGATCAACTTGGACATGATGATACTTAGGCAAGAGGGATTTATGCAGCATAATCGCCGCGTATTAAAAACATTGATGATCATGATTTCGCTCTTTGTGACGAGCGTGGCAAGTGGAGTTGATCTTGAATCGCCACTACGCCATCTCATCCAATCGAGCAATCTGGGCAAGACGACGTATTCAATCACGGTAAAAGATCTGGACTACGATGTTTATCTGGCCGAGATCAATGCAGATACGCCAATGATCCCAGCAAGCAACATGAAGATACTGACGACCGCGATGGCATTGGATATCTTGGGGGCAGATTATATTTTTGAAACGCGGCTTTCACTCCTGGATAGCAAATACACTGATGGGCTTCCAGCGTTATTGATCCGTGGTGATGGTGATCCAGCCTTTTGTGATCCAGCATTATTGCGTGACCACGATCTCACCGTAGAAAATGTACTTGATCAATGGCTCAAAGCAATCGAAGCTACGAACGTCAAGCATTTCAGCAAGATCATTCTTGATGATCGCATTTTCGATTATCAATTTGTGCACCCATCATGGGAACAGAATGATTTAATGAAGCACTACGGAGCACAAATCTCCGGGCTTAATTTTTATCTGAATTGCATTGACTTTACATTTGTTCCGAGTAACTACATTGGTCAGTCACCGCGGATTATGATGTTTCCGGATGTACCATATCTGCAGACGATCAATCGCGCCAAAACAGGGAAAACAGATAACTATTGGGTCAATCGCCGACTAGACACGAATGACTTTTCTTTCCATGGCACGATCAAGAATCATCCGTTTCAACCCAAACGCATGACCGTACATGACCCCGCTGTGTTTTTCACACAATATTTGATTTACGAATTAGAGAAACGTGGAATCAAGGTAGATTACATCGCCCGACCGGACGAGGACCAAACACTGCCACCGGGTGAAGAATTACACGTGGTGCGAACAACGTTGCCACTTGTAATCTCGCGAACGAACCAAGATTCGGTGAATTTGTTTGCAGAATCTTTGTTCAAGCGAAGCGGACACCAAATCACAGGTGAACCGGGTGGTTGGAACAACGGCGCCGCCGCTATGCGGAACGTAATGCACAGCCGAGTCGGCCCAAGCGCCAGTGCGATCAATATCAGTGATGGCAGTGGTTTGAGCCGTGAAAATAAGGTATCAAGCCGCATGTTTATCAATCTACTTGAGAATGTGTATGAAGACCCGGAAAAGTCACAGGTGTTTCGTGAATCACTATCGTATGCTGGCCGTACACCTGAGAATGAGCGCATCGCAGTAGGATCACTGAAGCGTGCCAAACGCATGAAAAACCTTAAGCCGGGACATTGGGTCTTTGCCAAGACAGGTCATCTAACTGGCGTCACCGCGCTGTCCGGCTACTACATGTTCCCATCTTCGACTGAACCGGACGCAATCCGAACAATTGCATTCAGCTTTTTATTCAACAATATCAAAGCACCGGTTCTTCAAGCCAACGTGCGTAAGTTACAAGACAACATGATTGATCACATTCAAAATGCAGTCATGATGTCGGAATCAGTTGGTAGGTAATACTCATTTTTCAGCAACGTATCATTGCTACTGTCATTTCATATCACAAAGGACAATTATGAAACCTCGGATCAGCATGATTGCATTAGGTGTTGAAAACCTTGAACGTGCAATTACGTTTTATCAAAACGGATTAGGTTTACCAAAAATTGATTCACCGCCGGAGGTTGCGTTCTTCAATCTTAACGGCACATGGCTGGGATTGGCGACAAGAGAAAGCCTTGCAGGCGATGCGGAGGTTTCAGCAGAAGGCAGTGGTTATCGTGCATTCAATTTAGCACATAATGTTGCATCGGAAGAAGAAGCAGATGAAATCTTGCAACAAGCGGTCGCAGCTGGCGCAACAATTGTAAAACCTGCACAAAAAACTTCGTGGGGTGGCTACTCTGGTTATTTTAAAGACCCAGATGGGCATCTATGGGAAGTCGCATACAATCCATTTATGTGGATTGGACCCGAAGATTGATCTGTTTGATAAATGACCTTTGCCGATTATAAATTAACACTTGCGCTTTCTTGGCGAGTATGATCCATCAGCAATTGCTGCGTGCCAATGCCCGTTGTAGTATCATTTGGATCGGGTTGACGCTGAATATATGTACCATCCGGTTGAAGGTCCCACGCTTGACGCTGATCGTTCAGTGATACATCGAGAATTAACTGTAACTTCTTTTGCAGCGTTAAATCGTAAATCGGGGCGATACACTCAACACGGTTATTAAGATTACGGTACATCCAGTCCGCAGAACCTATGTAGTATTCATGGTTACCGTCGTTATGGAAATGATAGATACGAGAGTGTTCGAGGAAACGGCCGATGATCGAGGTCACCGTAATGTTTTCACTGAGATCTTTCACGCCGGGACGCAGTGAACAGAACCCGCGAACAATAAGTTTCACGCGCACGCCTGCTTGTGAAGCATCATAAAGTTTATTGATGAGAATTTTGTCTTCAAGACTATTCATTTTTGCAATAATTGTAGGACGATTAGGGTCTTCAGGGTCAGCACCGCGTGACTTCCACGCTTCACAATATCCGATTTCACGATCGATCATTTCCATGAAACGACGGCGCATATTGATCGGTGCAATGAGCAGATGATCGAAGTCAGTTTTGATGCTGCGACCAGTAATGAAATGAAAAACTTCAATGAGATCGTTGGTTAGTCTTGGATCGCAAGTGAAAATACCAAGATCGGTGTATAGCTTTGCGGTTTTAGAGTTATAGTTACCAGTACCGATGTGCGCATAGCATCGCATACCATCTTCTTCATGCCGAACAACGAGTGCTGTTTTGGTGTGTGTTTTCAGGCCAACCACACCATAAACGACATGAACACCAGCTTGTTCGAGTTGTCGAGCAAGCTGCACATTACGTTCTTCGTCAAAACGTGCTTTGAGCTCGACCAATACCACAACCTGCTTACCCATCTCCGCAGCCTTGATTAACTCTGGTAGGAATGGCGAATCCTTATCGGTTCGGTAAAGCGTAAGTTTAATCGTAACAACCTTCGGATCTTTTGCCGCAGCTTTAATGAAGCGTTCTACAGATGATCCGAAAGAATCGTATGGATGGTGCACCAATACATCGCCAGCCCGAATAATATTGAAGATATCGGAATCTTCATCAGCAAGACGCGGCGGTGTCATCGGCGTCCAAGGCTTATACTTGAGCTCAGGCACGTTTAAACCATTAATAATCCAAAGATCCGTGTAGTCCAACAAGCTCGGCATCTCATAAACATCATCCTGCTTAAGGTTAAGCTGATGACTAAGCACACGGTGAATCGGCTTATAAGGATCGTGTTGTACTTCAAGACGAACCGCTCGTGCAAAACGGCGATCGCGCAGTTCTTGTGAGATCAATTCAAGCAAATCTTCCGCATCCTCCTCATCGCGTTCAACATCAGCATTACGAGTGATACGGAATGATTCCACTTCCACAATTTCCATGCCACGGAAAAGCTCATCCAAATTATGCGTAATCAGGTCTTCAAGATTGATGAATCGAAATTCATCTTCTTGGCCAGAGGTCATGTGGTTTGGGTTTTTAAGTTTGATCCAGCCTGGCAAAACCGCAGGAACTTTCACGCGCGCAAATTGCATACCCATGTCCTCGGGGTCCGTCGAAAACTCACTCGTACTTTCACGAACTGGATCATTGGGGTTCCGTAACATTACACCCAATGACGTGCTGAGGTTACTGATAAAGGGGAACGGATGACCGGGATCAACTGCAATAGGCGTGAGTACCGGAAAAAGATTCTTCTTAAAGTAATCTCGCGCCAGATGCTTACCATGCTCAGTAAGCTCGTTCCAATTGAGCATATGAATACCATTTTTGGCAAGCGCGGGTTTGATTATCTTCTCATAACAGTCTGCTTGCTGCTTAAGCATAGGCAGAACTTTTTCACGTATGAGCTTAAGCATATCCTCAGGCATCATGCCGTCCGGCGTGCGCGATACTACACCGAGATCGATCTGCCGTTTCAAACCACCAACACGTTTCTGATAATACTCATCAAGATTGGAAGTGAAGATTGCCAGAAAACCAACGCGCTCCAAAAGCGGTGTGCGTGGGTCAAGCGCTTCATGCAATACGCGTCGATTGAATTCTAGCCATGATGATTCACGGTTGAAAAATTTTGCACGCTCCGCCCGCACCGCCTGTAATTCTTTACCAGGTGCTGCCAGTTCCGCACGTGATATTGCAGCTGCTTCTTCGTTCGGTTTCATACCCAGATTCTCTTGATCCATCTTGGTTTCAATCTCATCGCATACATAGAAATTAGACCCCAATTATAGCCTGCGAGCGAATGATGTAACGACAATCAGGTCAATTCGCTACAGATGAACCGCTCAATTAACACAAAAGCCATATAAACCACCTGTTTTTACCGCAATGATGATGATCCCAGAGCCGTGATGCGCAATTTTCAGGTGGATTATGGCAGCTGACCGGAATCTGTAAGACCTTCAACCTTTGTTGGTTTATAGACTAGGACCTTACCGTTGGTGATACGCAATCGATCCATGATAGGACCGTTAACCCCCTCGTCAATCACAATCTCAATCCATTTTTCCGATTCGACATCAGCACGAAGGATTTGCTTAGCTTCCCGCCTATTCAATGGATAGACGACTTTCTGATTATGCTCAGCATGTTTCAACATGATTGTCATATCAGCCCAACGCAGATCATCATCGCTATGCTGAGTTTCATCCAGTTGAGCTTCTGCAGAAAAATAAGCCGCACCAGAAGGGAGCTCAAATCGCATACTCGCTGGAGCATGAAGATGTAATACCCCCGACTCCCAACTCGGCGTATGTGTTAAGCCAAAAACCACAGCAGGCTTTGCAGCAAGTACTTGTAGCGAATGAAGTGGAAGAATTTTGTAACCGTGTTTTTGTATGTCTATTTGCGAGATAGACGTAAGTGGGAGCTCAAGATCGTCTTCACCCTGACCTGTCAAACTCACCGTTATGTATACTACTTCTTTGGCCACATTCAACTTGTGTGCATAAAGCCGCGACCCATCTGTAAGATTAACAACATATTGGCTCTGTACCTCTGGCTGGTCTTGCATGAGCTGAAGCTCGGCAAGATGGTCGACATTCAAATTCAATAAGCCATCTTGATCTTGCTCAAGCTGAAGTTTGCCTTGTTCAAAACCGACGACAAAACCTTGGAGTATTTCACCGTTAAGGAGTGTGACCAGATCATTCTGTGGCTGGTTATTTTTATATTGTTGGATCGGCCCTGAAAAAGAAGCGGCACGTAAATCGTCAAGTCGCACCGGTATGCTACGCCGATGCCGAGCAGTATAGGTCCAACCACTTTTGTTACGTTCGTCAAACACACCGCTATTTTTTATAGCACGTTCGACACCCAACATACTTTCCCAATAGAATCCTTCACCTTCTGCGGCAGGTGTACGAAACTTAATCTTGCCAGTGATACGCTGCCCATCAATAAACTCGATCATGCCTAGATGATCTGGCAACTGAAAAACGTTCTTTGTTGCAGTAGTCAAACGAACGACCTGTTTTAGATCACGTTTTTGTAAACGTTGTTGAAGATCGTAGTAAACAATCTCATCTTCATTCATTGCGATCAAATAGATACGCTGCGTTTTGAGCGATTGATCTAGCAAAATCATCGGACGTGCTGCAGAAGCATGTACAGTCATCAACAGCAATGCCCCCCAAAAGGCAACAAGCCCAAGATAAAAATGTATGGCTGCTTGATTCAATGCTCGCATCATCGTCCCCTGCGGTGTAATTTTGATGATTGTTGAAAGCTGCGCATCCCCAGTCACCTACCTTTGAAATATCGGCAATAATCGATTGGGTATTTGCATGATTAATAAACTCATAGATGTACCGTAGGACTTACCGTGGGATGATTCCCAGCTTCCATCCTCGTTTTGCCGTGTGATCAGCTCATCACGTACCTTGGGGTACCACTGCTTCCAATAATCACCGCCCGCAAGATACATCGCTTGTCCTGCATAGTAATGCCCATAGTAGTAATGACCACCACTACGAAAACTCATATGCTCACCTTCCCGGACCAGATAACCCAAACCTTTTTCAATATCTTCCCCTTCATAAACACCCGCATAGAACAAACTCGCCACACCGGCAGCCGATCTCGGAAATGCACTGCCACCGGCACTGAGCATGTAACGAAATCCACCATCTGCAGGATTTTGACATTGCCGCACATAAGCAATCGCTCGATCAATTGTTTCCTTCGGCACGCTCAACCCTGCATTACGCGCACTTCTTAATGCCATGATCTGGCAAATCGTCACAGATATATCCGCATCAAACGGGATCGGATGATACCGCCAACCACCTTCATGATTTTGTGTGTTGACGATCAAGCGCACCGCTTTAATTAGAACCTCGCGCACATGCGGATCACCGGTCATCCCATAAGCTTCACCCAGCATTAGTGTTGCGAAACCGTGGCCATACATTGGACCATGTGATGTATCTGCGGCAATAAAGCCACTCTCGGTCGCACTACTAAGTACGAACGTCACTGCCTTATCCACATGCGATCCATATTTACCACGCCCCGGTACATGACCGTCTGCCATAAAAGCCATCGCCGCCAACGCGGTCATACCCACATGCTTACGCATACGCTCGGAACCATAACTACCATCCTCTGCTTGCGCTTCTGCAATAAAACGTAATCCTTTTTCAACTGATGACCGCATCATGGGAGTGATTTCATCAAAAGCAATCGCTTCCGCTCCGCGCGCCGCTTCACCGTTTACTATTTGCAATGGCAACAGCGTAACGCCTATCATTATCGCGCAACAAAGACCATTAAGAAATGGTATGTATTGTTTCATTACATCATTCATATATACCTTTCGATGATCGATATTTAGCTATTCAAACTTTATTCGCTTTGGCCTGTTTGCTCTTCCGCAAGGCGTCGATAGTAGGCTTCTGTCATTTTGCGGTACAACCCACTGAATGGCTCATTTAATCCTTCTCGCAATTCATCACGGACACGCTGTGGAAGTCGTCCCCATTCAACGCGGTGTTCCTGAATGTCTTCACGCTGATTTGCATTTTGAATTGCTTTGCTCACGCCAGCTTGCCCATTGTTCTCCCCAGTACCTTGTGAAAGTTGCGCTCCGTTCCCGCGTTGGCCACCTTGTTGCCCAGCCTGCTTTTTGCCTTGTTCACCTTTAAGCTGCTGTCCACCTTCGTCGGCACTACCTCCTTTACCACCTTTACCTTGACTGGATTGTGCAATAACTTGATCAAGTTGATCCAAAATAACTTTTTGTTGTCGCTGCGTCGGCAAACCAGTTTCATACTCCCGACCAAGCCGCTCACTTACCTGTTTCATTCCGTGCACGATCTTCTCAAACAAATCCGCGGGGTCTTCCTCTGCCAGCATCCGCCTTACGGCTTGTTTCGCCTCATCATGGTTTACTTCGCTTACCGATTGCTTGTTTGTTTTTACTTCAATGACCGCCTCTTTTTCTGTCAATGTTTCTTTCATATCGATGCCGAGCATCTCATCCAGTGATGTTTCTGCAGTATCCTCTCCTCGAGATACACCACCTTCTAGCAATAAAGTACACATCATCAAACACACAATGATCTTCATGAAAATTAAACATTTCATTTTAACATCTCTAGCCATCAGTTTGACCCCCGTTTGTTCTCTCTTCAGGCTGTTCGTTTTTACTGGATGCTTTTTTCATCTGCTCAATCATCTTTTCAGCTAAAACAGCAAGATCACGCTGACGTGTTGAAATCGCCTGCAGTACTTGATCATCCTGCAATTTTCCTGAATCAATGTTTCTCTCTTCGATTACCTTGTTATAAGCGACCGTTTCTTCAATCAAAGCAGCTTGCATTCCACGTAACAGCTTAAGCTCTGCTAACGGTGGGATCATTTTCGCCTTGTCGCCACCCTGCCCACCGCCACTACCGCCGCTCTGCCCTTCATTAAACGCGCTATCTTTCATTTGTTCATCAAGTACTGCCGCCATCATCCGAAGTGATCGCGAGATTTGATCCTGACTGCGAAGAACAAGCTCTTCCATCACACCTCGTCGCAATGTGCGTGTGACATAATCACTCAGCACAATAATACGATCGTGTTCATGTCTAAAAACATTTGCTTCTTTCACTTTTTCGCCAAGCACAGAGACACCCTTACCAATTTCCATTTGTATTGCTGCTTGTTTAATCATTTGTGCCCGTTCCCGTCGGCTTGTTTTTTCCTTTCCTTCCCATTGGCTAACCTTTTGTCGTAAGGCTTCTTGCTGTTCGGCGAGTTTTAAATACGCATCACGGAGTTCTTGCCGCTGTTTCAGAGATTTTGCAGCATCCTTATTTCGTTTGATCTGTTGAACTTGCCGTAGTGCTTCTTCCAACAACTCTACTGCACGTCCTTGCTCGGCTATAATTTGTGCGCGTTGACCAGATCGCATTGCCAATATAGCATCCCCTTGCTTTGTCGCTGCTTCTTTAATTACACCAGCCACATCCTTGGTCTGATCTGAACCAAGAGCAACTTGAACAGCCGCTTGTGTTCTACGGCGTATTTGCAACTGTGATTTTTCTAGTGCTTTTAATAATAATGTCGTATCTTTAATTTTTGTGCGCTCATGGTTTTGATCGACGACTAATTTCTTAAGCTGCATGACCAATTTTGCAAGCCGACGTTCAAGGGCTGCTGTACGGCGAGTTTCTTGATCTTGCATCTGTTGAAGCATATCTCGCATAACCTGCATAAGCTCAGCCTGGGTTTGAGCAGCTTGAGACAATTGATTTTTACTGGCCTGTTTGGCTGCTTGCGACATCTTCCCACTTAAACCAGAGCGCTGCCCGATCTTCGCGGCATCTTTTAATGATTCCGCTGCAGCAGCAGCTTTATCGTCATCCGTTCTTGCAAGTTGCTCCGCAGACTGTTGCATCTGTTTGATCATTGCTTCAGCCTGCGCAGCTAGATCCTCCTGCTGTTTACGAATAGTTTCGAGACCCGCCTTCATTTGATCATCTAGTTGATCGTGATCCAACCCAACTGTACGTGGAAGCATTTCACGCGTATCGGTCATAATCGCAGATTGAAGCGCCTCAAGTTGACGAAGCTGAAGCTGCAATCCCATCGCATCACGTCCTTGATCCAGCGCACTGACCAACTCGTTCATCAACTCTGACACTTGAGACTGCTCTTGCTGTTTTGCCCGAAAATCGCCTATTTTCAGCTGTTTTTCTGCCTCTCGGCTTGCTCGCTCCGCCATTGAAATCAGTTCATCCGCACGACTTGTCATCTCCGCCAACTGTGCATCATTCATACGATTCATACTCATGCGATTATCAATGCGTTGTGTCATGCGTTGCATGCCACCTAATCGTTCCCCAACGCGCGCCTGTGCTTCAAAATTGGTATTATTCTTATCCATAACTTCGTTCTGCATGCGGCCAACTCGTATGGCATGTTCTCTAAGTGCACCAAGTTCTCCACGAATCTGACTAATCAGCTCACGCTCTTCAATAATACGAACAGTACGCATATTAGATCGCACAGAATTATGACGATTACCATTTAACTCATAAACATCTTCAGCTTCTGCATAAATTTGAACGGATTCACCTGACTCTAATTTCAAAGGTGTTAGGTCGTAAATCAGTTCAATCTGGTCTTCAGCTTGACGCAATGTGCTACTGCCAATAATGATGTCCTGCAACGATACGTTCTTGTCCGTTTTAGATTTGTTCTCGTGAAGTAGCATGCGCATGCTGCTAAGACCAAGGTCATCTTGTGCGGTAGCAAGTAGCGGAACCTGAGCGCTTGCGAGCACACCAAGATCTCCACCGGGTTGGCGCATCGATACTGAAGGATTCTCATCTGTCACCGCAATTAGTTTAAGCTGCCAATCTGTTTCACGTGACAAATTATATTCATCGTGTAAACAGATAATAGAAGCCTCATGCTGTTCAAGATCAAAAGTAATGCTGAGACCAAATTTTTCTTCAAGACGATGTATCGAAGTTAGATCCGAGCGGTTATTTTGACTCATCCTATAAAATTCAGGGAAAATGGTATCAACCCCATTTGGTTCAACAGATTTATTTGTTCGCAATACGAGTGTTACTTGGCTACCAATTAAACCACGCACCGGCTTAACATGCTTGGAACCCACTTCATATAGCACTTCTGTTTTCTGCTGTACAAAATCCTTTGCATATAGCGGTGGTATAATTTTAGCGCTAAGTTGTAATATTTTAGGACGATCTATCAATCTAACCACACGCTGATCTGTAATATCATCGCCCGCCTCAAGATAATACAACATCTCAATTGGGTCTTGATTGTTTTGACTAACAGAATGATCATTCGCGGCCTGCTGAATCATCATATGATCTAATTCATGATTCAACTCAACAAGTTGTTCATACCGCGGTAACAAGCCACGCTTGTCTGCTTGATCACTGCGCGTCATATTGGCACTAATCAATCCTTGTCGATTCATCAGTACACTTTGCCATCTACCAAGCTTACCGTCACGTCGAATACGGTAATGCGCAAATACGCGCATACCATCTTGATGTCCTTTTTCAATCGCAGCCGAAAATTTTACAGGTCGATCTATCGGCAGGAATTGATCCTCATTCATAAGATCCTGTACATATACGCGCTGTGGCCAACGTACATCACTTAATGGCAACAACCACCGACCAGCTCCTGTTACTAATGTATCACCAGCAAACAAACCGATTCCACTAACCACCATTAGTAAAACCATCATCCCGCTAAGCGCATTTGTTGTATTGCGCATCTGAATAAGATTGCCGATTTTGACGTTGCGCATATCGTGATCAACTTCGTGCATTAGCGCATTTCGAAAAACAATGCCCATACGATGCCCGTCATCAGTCCGTTTTGCTTGCTTGTTTTCTTCAAGCCAAAACGCGACTGCACTTCCTAATTTACCTTGTATTTCAGGGTATTTGCGCTCAACACGTAAAGCGATTTCTTCCAGACTCGGACGAAAGCATATCGCTGGCCAAATGCTGGCATATCCCCACAAACCAAGCAGACTCAATACAATTAAACCCAAGAATAGCCGCACACCCCCGGGTAAATTCAACGTGTAATCCAGCACACACAATATCAATCCGAGTAGCATAAACCACATCGACCACTGCATTAGACGTTGTGTGAGCAATAACCACTTTCCGGTTTGCCGCACAAATTTAAGTTGTTCAATCACATGCTTCATATTGCTATCAAACAAGCTTCATCGCTTTTCTGCCAATCCACTCAACAACAAGCAGACCAAGAATTAATCCAAATATTAAAGGCGCGTGTGCAAGTTTTTCACGATGATCGTTCGGCCGAACACGCGCACGGTTAGGTATCACCTCTGGTAAGATTTCTATCTGATTAACAGGAATCACTTGCCCACCACTTGCTTCTGCAAGTTGGCGGAGCTTGGCATGATCCGCTTCAAGGTGTTGCATTTCATCAGCAGAAGCAATTACCTGAATTTTTTCACTCACTCTACGATCGCCAGCAAGCCAGTCTCCCAGTACAAGCTCATATGCGCCCGCCCTCTCGCCCACGTATATTCCTCGATACACACGTCCTGCTCTATTTTGTTCTGTCCCATTTTTATGTTGGAGATGGAGTACCAGCTCATCCACTACGGATTGATTCTGCTGCTGACGTACCTCTAAACGTACTTGATCCTTCCTCTCATCCAATGAGCCATCTGAAACAAGCAATTCGACAACCATTTGCGAACCTACATCTATTCGATGATTAGATAGTCGAATGGACAACCCTGTTTCCTCTTGTTGCACACGTGATCGTCCTAACATACGAATCAACTGCACCCAAAATTGCTCAAAATACTGTTCACCTTTGCCGTATCGCCATCGCCAGATCTCATCTGTTCCAATATAGAGCACCTGACCCGCACCGTAACGCATCCGAACCACGGCCGGCTCAGCCTTTGGATCATTATTTTCTGCATCTATCCATTCACCCAATACTTCACTGGTCACCTTCAACGGCCCAAGTGACTGTACCCATCTAACAGCTGGTAGATCTGCCGGCCAATCTTCCGCATCGCCAATCTTTAAAACGCCAAGTGAAGCTGCATTATCTGCAGGACGCATGACCCACTCACCACTGCCCTGCACAATCCGTCCAACATCCTCTGCCCGTGCCATCGGCAAAAGTTCTTCAAAAACTGTTCCTTCATACACACCCGGCATATATCGCTCACCACCGATCATAATCAACCCTGCTCCATGCAATGAAACCTGTTGCTTGATGAGATTCATTTCGTGACCACTCAAATATCCCCCCGGTACATCTCCGACGATCACCACGTCATACTTTTCCATCTCTACAGCATCCATCGGCAAACGTGTAATAGGCTCATCCCCTTCTTGCGCAAAACCACGATCAGCTGAAATCAACATCAAACTCGACCAGATACTCTTCTCCCGAATGAGCATGTTCTTCAAATAACGATATTCCCATCGTGGATACCCCTCTACATAAAGCACACGTATCGGACGATCAATTACTTCAACTGTTGTGACGTGTTGGTTGTTCCGTGTGGTCTGTTCATTAATCGTTTCACTTACCGCTTCGATGACATATGACTTGATCCCGCTTTCACCAGTTGTGATTTCAAGGGTCACATCCTCTTCTCCGCCCTGCCATAATTGAGTTGCAAGTACCTCTCCACCATCAGCCTCGCGAACCGTTATTGTCACGTCACCAGCTTCCGCGCCACCTACCTGCTCAAGTTGTACGCGAATCGGTAGCTTATCCGCGGTAAACGCGCGCCGTGGTGCCACCACTTTTCTAATTGCTACGTCATATGGTAAACGCTCCCCCCCCAACGGAACCGCATAAACACCCACACCGCGCTCCCGCAGCCGCGAGATTACATCACTACTAATCGGCTCCGCGCTTCGCCCATCACTTATTACGATCATCCCTGCAATCGGTCGACCTCCTGCCAACGATATTCCTGCCGCCACGCCGCTTACCAGTCGCGTTTCATCGCCTATCGCCTCGTCCAACATCACTCTATTATCTGTTTTGTCATCTTCTCTATCTTGTGGATAAACATTTGTCAGAGAACGAACCTCACGATCAAATCCCAACCACACAACTTCTCGTTTACCAAGCTCCCCACTCAAAAAATCTTTGTTTCTAGCTAAAACATCTCGCATCATCTCATCACGACTTACAAAATCATATGCGTCACCACCCAGCCCATGCATATCCTTAACGGTCATCGATGCAGACCGATCCACCATCACGACCAAAACGTCCGGCTCAGTCACCTCATCACGTTTGACCAACATTGGCCCCACTAATAACACCACAATCAACGTTAATATCACTGCCCGCGTTCCCGACAACAACAACCGCACCCAACGCTTTCCCAATAACCGCGAGTAGCACCAACCAGAAAAAACAAACACTGCAAGAATTGTCATCGCCCATAACCACGCCGGCATTTCATACAGCCAACCCAACTCGGTTTTAATCCCGTTAAAGCTTAAATCCTGCAAACCAAATAACTGATCTAGCCAAGATTTGTCCATTATCCATCCCCCTCAGCATGAACCATCGAACGATTTTGTTGACGTTGGCCGATCGTCTGCTGCGTAGCTACTTCACCTTGCTTGCCATGTCGCAATAACTTGATCCAGAGCCAAAGCCGAACAAACATTGCTTTTTTACTGACATCATGCGCATAACTCATGTAACGTGCCAATATCGATTCCATAATCGCAAGCACTAGTAGCACCCAAAGTAGATACCATCCTATCTCTGTGCGCGTCGGCTCTTTCGCCATAGCCTTACCTGGATCGTTCCATGACAATGTTTCCCATTGGCCAAGTCCATCAAACATTCGTCCCATCTGCGCACGTGTGATCGTTCCACCATCACTTTCCCCAACATCAATTTGCCGCACGATCCATTGTTCACCATCAATCATCACGCCACCACCACGTACTGTATTTCCTCCGTTTTTTAAATCTTTTTCTGCTTTATCATCACCCAGCCATCGTACGTCTTTTATCAATTCATCCTTCTGTTCCCCAGCTATCACAGTCCTCTGATCTGCTTTCACTACACCCCCCAATGCACTCCGTAACAACTCATGCACCACAGGCAGGAACGCTGGCTTGGTCATTAGATTGCTTGCCGTCACATCTAGCGGCACACCCCAATAAACTAATTTACCCCGACCCACTTGCCGTACTGCCACTACCCCCTGAGCCTTGCTACTACCGTCATCCACCCTCATCCAAATATCTTCCGGATAATTACTCTGTACCGCGTTCCAATGCTTAACCCAAACTGGACGAAGCAATGATGTCATTTCGACACCCAGTCGACTAAATCCTTGCTGACCGCCATCACCAATTTTCAGACTCATGCCTGCGTCACTTTGTTCTGGCATACCGTCTATCTGCCAGTTAGACCCTGTTACCTCACGGACCCACCGCGCCCACTGTCCACCGCCATCTTTGATTCCAAATAACCATAACACACCACCTGCCTGTATATACTGTTCAAGGGTGTCCCAATCAGATTGTGATTGACTTGCTGGATCAAGTAGCATCACACCATCTAAATCTGCATGCAATCCCGCATGATCAATCCTGATCCATTCGATCCCTCCTGCGATACCTGTCTCTTCAGGATCAAAAGCCAAACGCAACCACGCACCTTTACTTCTACCTTCCAGATCTTCCTGATCACCAATCACACCAACCTTCAGCTTTCGCCTCAGCACAATCACAGCCCGTGCATGATCATCCTCCAGCAAAGCATTTCGATTCTTATCTTTCACAACCAATGATGCTGACACCATCACCTTCACCGCACTACCCTCACCAATCCCTTCATCCACAGGCACACTCACTACTTGAATTAGATCTGTTTCACCATCTGTCCATCGAGCTTTCTCATTGATCGTTCCCAATAATCTTCCCGTGTCATCACGTAGCTGTACTCGAATCAAATCTCCATTACCTAAAGCAGGCAAGTCCACACTACGCTTTAATTTTAAACGTAATCGCGCTATCATCGCTCCACTCTCATCCTCGCTTACTAACGCCTGCAGTGTCTCAAGCGACGTGATCTGTGTGTTATTCACAGTATCCATTGGCTCACTTATCACCAAACGAGCTTTCTCATCTAACTGTCGAATAGACGTGGGCAATTCTCCTTGTAAGTAGCTGCTGTTTCTGCCAAAACCACTCAAGACCACAACCTCATCCTGCATTCCACCTGGTTGCCGCGTTGCTGCCTCAATCCAATTAAGCACACCATACAAATCTGTTCCGCTATAACGTAATTCAATTTGGTCAATCATGGATGCCCCCCGCCCATCGCCGCGAACCAGTTCCCCCACTTTTCGGCCAGCCTCACCTCGATACTTCGCCATCTCCCATACCGTCGCTGTTTGCCACAAAGCACCCTCGTCTAATACGCGCTTAGCTGAATCCTTCGCAATATCCAAACGTGTTTGCCCATTAGCTGTCTCTGCACTCATCGCAACCGAATTATCAATGACCAGATGAAGATGCCTGCTTGCCCCGCCATCACCAAACAACCCTCCAATCCCACCTCTTAACATTGGACCTGCTAGCGCCAATCCCAACACACCTACCAATAAACACCGGATAGTAAGCAGAAGCCACTGCTCAAACCGCAGCTTTCGTTTCTGCATCATCATTGCAGCATAGATAAACTGCATCGCGCCCCAAGCTACACGCTGTCGCCGTACACGTGATAGTAGATGAATAGCAATCGGCACACTCACTGCCACCGCACCTGCTACTGCCAAACTCGGCACCACAAAAACACCCACTGCTACTAACATCATCGTCCTGTCCCCCCCGCTCCCCCATGTGCAATCGCATTTGCCCGTTTCGCCAAAAAATGACTCAATGGCCCAGCAAAACTTTCGTCTGTTCGCATCTTCAAGTAATCAAATTCAAACCCGCGCACCGTTTTTTCAATTGCTTCGGTGTGTTGTTGAAACAGCTTTAAATAAGCCGTTCGTAATCCCGCCGGGTTCACTGCAAGTCGTCCTTCACCTTCTAATCCAATGAAATCGCTCGCTTGTCGAATCGAGAATTCTTCTTCTTCCCGATCTACCACCTGCAACACGATAAGATCATGTCCACGATGTGACAGCCGCGCAAGCGCGTATTCAAACGCGCTCAAATCATCGTACAAATCACTAATCAGCACGAGTAATGACCGCTTTGTCAGTTTTGCCACCACACGATCAAATACTTCCGCCAAACCCTTGCTTTGTTCTCCAAATGTTCCTTCGTCTATCTCACGTCCAGATGATTTGCCTTCACGTTTTTTCTGTGCCGTATCAACCCCACGTACCCCTGCTCGTTGTACCTCACCTTGCGCACCAGCCAATGCACCTGTGATTGACTTCCAATGATCTTGTCGATTCGACAACCGCGTTGCTCTACGAATCTTGTCACTAAACAAACTGAGCGCTACTCGATCTTGCTGCCGTAATGCTAGATAGCTCATTGCTCCTGCAAGTGTTGCTGCATAATCAAACTTGCTCCAATCCCCTTTATCCCCCGGCTTCTGTGGGAAAGACATTGAACCTGAAACATCAACCATGATAATCATGTCGAGGTTTGTTTCCTGTTGATATTGTTTGAGGTACAGCTTGTCGGTTTTACCGTAAACTTTCCAATCTAGAAACCGTGTATCATCACCCGGTGCATACTGTCTATGCTGTGCGAATTCGATACTGAATCCCTGGTATGGTGAACGATGCATTCCGCTCATCACGCCCTCAACAATCATGCGCGCGCGCAGATCTAGCGAACCTACCGCAGCTAACGTTCGTGGATCTAAATATGCTTCATGTTTTAACGCTTCACCGCTCACTTGAACACAAGCCTCCATGCTTCATTCACCGCTTAAACATCATGTCCTTGAAGAACATAAGTTTTATACAAATCTTCAGGCATCGTGATTACTTCATGACGGTTTCCAATAACGGGTCACTTGGCCGCTGTGGATCAATCTCATCTAAAAGCTGATCAATAACTTCATCCGCGCTCACCCCCTCCGCTTCTGCATTGAAGTTCATCAGCAATCTATGCCGCAATACTGGATGTGCAACCGCAGCAATATCTTCCGTCGTCACATGCATTCGTCCTTGGAGAATTGCCCGCGCCTTACCTGCCATGATCAAATTCTGACTCGCACGTGGTCCCGCACCCCATTGCAAATAGTTTTTTATAAACTCTGGCCGTCCATCACTCTCGCTTCGTTCCGGTTTCCGTGTCGAACGCACCAGTGCCAATGCATACCGCACCACACTCTCAGCTGCCGGTACTTCTCGCACTAACACCTGAATCTCCTTTACTTCTTTCGCATGAACAACATCTTGAACATCTGAAATGCCACTGCCTGTAGTTCTACGGATAATCTCTAATTCCTCAGCCTCGCTCGGGTACCCCACCTTGATCATGAACATAAACCGGTCCAACTGCGCCTCCGGCAAAGGATAAGTTCCTTCCTGCTCGATCGGGTTCTGCGTCGCCAACACAAAAAACGGGTCTGGCAAATCATGCCGCACACCGTTTACCGTCACATGTCCTTCCTGCATCGCTTCGAGCAAAGCCGCCTGCGTCTTCGGCGGTGTCCGGTTAATCTCATCCGCTAAGATCACATTCCCAAACACCGGCCCATGAATAAACCGCAGCTCCCGCCGCATCTGCCCCTCCACACGATTCTCATCAATCACCTCTGTCCCCGTAATATCACTCGGCATCAGATCCGGCGTAAACTGAATCCGACTAAAATCCAAGCTCAAACTCTCCGCAACTGTCGACACGAGCAGCGTTTTCGCCAGCCCTGGCACGCCTACCAATACCGCATGTCCTCTTGTGAATAGTGCGATAAAAAGCTGCTCAATCACCTCGTCCTGTCCGACCACGACCTTTCCGACCTGCTCCCGCAAGTTACCGCTGATCGCTTTGATTCGAGCCACTAAATCTGCTGCTTCTCGTCCATCCATGGGCTTTTGCTCCTGAGACATGTCGCCTCTCTGTGCTGATTTTCACGCAATAACACCCCACCCCATTTTAACCCCGATTCTCAGTATATCGGCCGCCCCCCTCTCCCCCGAGGATTATTTCACCATGAACCAACACTTATGAACTTGAAATATTCGAATAACTTTTATGAATAACTCACGTGCACAACAGTTATACTCATAACACAGCAACAAGCACCACACATGGATATGACATGCCACGATTCTTCTTGATCGTTTGTTCACTTCTCGTCGTCATGATTCTTCTGCCAGCCATTACGCTTTATCTCCTGTTTACCTTCCCCAGTTTGATCGTGGGAAGTGGTAACAACAATATCACTTTGGGGATAGATGAAAGCTCAATCTATCCCAATATTACTCAAGAAAATATCGCAACCGCTGAACAACTCACTGATCTATCTAGCCTCTCCTTACCTAAACAAAACATCACATACCTCAGCTACCAATACCATGGATTCAAAGATCATTACCTCGCACTCGAATTTGAAATGGACAAGACTGAGTTATCTGCTTGGATCGCGCAAACCCCCATCCTCTCCAAACAAATATGGGACACAAACAGCTATCAGTTTCAAAATCACGATTGGCAATATGGTGTATTCCAGCAATTTCGTTATGCCGAAATCAGCCCACCTGATTTCTCTAACCCTTGCCTACGCATCCTCATCGACGATACCAATCCTAAAACCAAAGTGGTCTACCTAGAATGGTTTACGATGTAGCAGGAGCAGAAAAATATGCGGGTAAAATAAATTCTTGAATTTCTAGAAATATTTGATATCTTGACTCCAAGATCTTCATCGTCCTCTATTTTGGAGCAAAATCATGAAATTCGCTGCCTTCGGCCTCATCGCCCTGATTCTTTCTGCTTACACCTCTCTCCACGCAGCCCCTACACCCGAAAGTAAAACATCTCCCGCATCCACCACCATGATCGATGTATACACCAGCGGCAAAGACGGTTACTACATGTATCGCATCCCATCGATCGTCACAGCTCCTGATGGTTCGCTTCTTGCTTTTGCCGAAGGCCGTAAAAAATCTAAATCCGACTCTGGTGACATCGACATGCTCGTCAAGCGCTCCACCGACGGCGGATACACCTGGTCTAAACAGCAAATCATCTGGGACGATGGACCTAATACCTGCGGTAACCCCTGCCCCGTTGTTGATCAAACCACCGGCACCATCCATCTGCTCATGACCCATAACCCCGGCAACTACAAAGAATCAAAACCCGAGGCCCCCGGTGTTGGCACGCGAACCGTTTGGGTTACTACCTCCAACGACAGCGGCCTTACCTGGTCACAGCCACGCGAAATCACCTCCGACGTTAAAGATTCATCTTGGCTTTGGTTCGCTACTGGTCCCGGTATCGGTATCCAAATCAAAAACGGACCACATGCTGGCCGCCTATTGATTCCTGCCAACTACTCTCGTCCTGAAGCCATCAATCCCAGTGAAAAATGGCCCGGCCGCGCAATCGGTACTTATGCTTTCTACTCCGATGATCACGGCAAAACTTGGCAATCTAGTGCCAACACCATCGAACCTCATGTTAACGAATCTCAACTTGTCGAACTCCCCGGCGGCAACGTCATGACCAACATGCGCGCCTACTTCAAAGATTCCCGTCGTCGCTCCGCGATCAGCAAAGACTCTGGCACAACATGGTCCAAACCCCGAAAAGAAGATGCACTGATTGAACCAGTCTGCCAAGCAAGCATCCTCCGATACAGTTGGCCATCCCAAACCGAACAAAGCATCCTACTTTTTGCAAACCCCGCTCACAAAACCAAACGCCGCCATCTAACCTTCCGTGCTAGTTTCGATGAAGGTAAAACTTGGCCCGTCTCCAAAATGATCTACAAAGGTGACACAGCTTACTCTTCGCTAATCCGCTTACCCGGTAACAATGTTGGCTGTTTCTTCGAACGTGATGGCTATAAAACCATGACCCTCATCATCGTCCCCATCACTGAGTTGACCCAAAGCCCCTGATTTACCTATTCTCCTTAGCCAAAGCCGATCTTGGCTCCGTTTTATGCAACCAAAGTCCAACAAATGTTCTCTTCTCACCTGCGGTCACTTCCAAGGAACTTGATCGTAGTTTTATATTCACTGCAACCATTCCCAAAACACAAACTTCTCCCTTCATTTCAGCTTCGGATGCATTAAAAACAAATCTCTTTCGTTATTCTGCCTCCGCGTGGTACATTATTCTTGTACCCATTTGCTTTACGAAACATCAATTCTCCCTCAGGAGGGGAACCATGAATCGCCTGTACTCACTTATCATATGTTCCGTCATCACTTTACTCGCAGCAACCCACGCCCACGCCATCAACTACAACGTCCCGCCAGACGCTGCTCCATCCAGCATCGCAGCCGGCGACACGCTCACCCTCTCCACCGGCGGCTCCGTTGGTGACTTCTTCACATCCGACGCAGGTAGTTTCCTCACTATGACCGGCGGCACACTCGGCGGCAATGCCAACATCAGCGGCGATGCCCACATCTCCGGCGGAAACATCGGCTTCAGTTTCTTCACCTCTGACAACAGCAACGTCACTATCACCGGCGGCGACTTCGACTTCCTCTTCAGAGTACTTGGCAACTCCACCGTCAACATCTCAGGCGGAACCTTCGGCAACAGCTTCGATGTGAATGCCAATGCCAACATCTCCGGCGGTACATTCGGAAACAACTTCGGTGTTCGACCCGGCGGCATCGCCAATATCACCGGCGGATCCTTCGGCAACAACTTCAGCGTCAACAACAACAGCATCGCCAATATCTCAGGCGGAACCTTCGGCTCATCAATCAACCTCGGCGCAGGCATCACCAACTTCATCGGCTCTAGCTTCACATTAGACGGCTCGCCCATCGCAGGCCTCTCAACCTCACCTACCGAAATCACAACACGAGGCGGCGCCACACTCGCCGGCACACTCACAGACGGCTCCGCATTTTCCATCATCCTCAACGACACCGGCGTCCCCGGCCAGGACTTTGTCAACTCCACCGCCACCCTAAACCTCATCATCCCCGAACCCACCACTGCCATCCTCCTCTCACTCTCAACCCTACCACTCATAGCACGCCGTTCACGCGCATAACCGATTTCATATTCACCAATAAACCCTAAAAATAAAGGGATAATTGAATGATAACGAAATCATCGTTTAAACTGATCATCGCCGCCGCGATTTCAATCACACTCACCCACCACGCCTCAGCCGCTGACTACGTCATCCCATCCGACACCGCACCAACCATTCTTGTCGCCGGCGACACACTCACACTTAATGCTGGTGGGGCCATCAGTGGTGGTTTCTACACACACGATGGCAGCATCACCACCATCACTGGCGGATCAGTTTCCGGAACGTTTGTGAACTACGGTGAAATGAATATCTCAGGCGGCACATTCGTCGCAATACCCGAGCTCTATCTAGATAGTAACACAAACATTTCTGGTGGCACTTTTGATGCTGGCTTCTTAGCTGGAAATAATGCTGATGTACAGATTACCGGCGGAACAATCCTAGGCATCGTGGGATTAGATGACAACGTTTCTTTGGATGTCAGCGGTGGCGTCTTTTCGGGCCAAGTCAATATTAATCATGCGTCGACAGCAAATATCTCCGGTGGCACCTTTAATAGTTACGTGATCTTCGATGGCGCAATAGTGACGCATACCATCAGCGGCGGAAACTTCAATGCGGTCGGAATCATCAACGGTGCTACCATCGATGTCCACGGCTCCAACTTCAAAATTGATGGCCTCGATGTTGCCGGCTCTATCGACGCCGCCGCGATCACCTCAGGCATCCTCACCGGAACACTCGCCGATGGCAACACCATCGAATGGGAACTCGACAATGATTTTAACGGCGTCCCCGGCGAAGATTATTTCCTGACCGGCACCATCAACCTCGTCCCAATCCCCGAACCAACCACCGCACTCCTCTTCTCACTCACAACACTTCCATTACTCTCCCAACGTGCAAAGAAAATTAAGATCAGCATTTAAAAGAGAAAGATCATGATTAATCACAAAACCATAGCGACACTTTTCGCAGCATTATCATTGTCATTTGTAACCATGACCCATGCAGCAGACTACATCATCCCATCCGACCCCAACCCCGGCACACTCTCCAACACCGACACACTCACACTCAACCCTACCGGTGTCATCAACGCTAACCTCACCGCTGACAACAACAGCCAAGTCTTCATTAGCGGCGGCAACCTCTCCGCCAAACTCACACTCAATGACAACAGTTCTGCCAACCTCTCCGCAGGCTCTGCACACGAAATCGTCGCCACAGATAACAGCATCCTCACTGTCACAAACGGCACACTCTCCAACATCACACTCAAAAATTTTGCCGAACTCAATCTCAACGGCGGAACCATCGACTCTAACTTCGTCACGTTCAATAACGCATCCGTCAACGTCACCGCCGGTACATTCAACGCGCTCTACCAAACAATCGACGATGTACAATCCCACATCACAGCTGGAATCTTTAACGCCAAACTAGAACTCAAAGGCCAATCTATCACCACCATCGAAGGCGGTACCTTCCACAGCAACGTCCTCATGCGCGTCAAAGCCAACCTCGACGTCACCGACGGAACATTCAATGCCCTCCTCGGCAACTCATCCTCAAACAAACCACTCAATTTCTCTGGTGGAACAATCGCATCCACCGGCAAACTACTCAGTACCGCAAACGGGTCCGTCCAAGTCTCTGGCGGAACAATCGACGGCATTATCTACACAACCAAAAAAACAAACTTCATCGGCTCTAACTTCACATTAGACGGAATCCCAATCGCAGACCTCTCTCACATCCCAACCGAAATCACAGAGCGCAATAACGCAGTCCTCGCCGGCATCCTCGCCGATGGATCAGCCTTCAGTTACACACTCAACAGCATCATCGACGATGCATCAGTCGATTACGCAGCCGACGACGCAACCATCACCGTCACACTCATCCCCGAACCCACCACCGCCATCCTCCTCTCACTCTCAACCCTACCACTCTTCACACGCCGTTCACGCGCATAACTGATTTCAAATTTACCAATAAACCCTGTAAATAAAGGGATAATTGAATGATAACGAAATCATCGTTTAAACTGATCATCGCCGCCGCGATTTCAATCACACTCGTCAACACCTCACACGCATTCGACTATGTCATTCCAACCGACACCGCACCATCAGACACCACACTCGACGACACACTCATACTAAACGCCGGCGGCTACCTCGGCAGCTTTTTTACCGCAAGAGATTCCAGCCAAGTCACAATCAACGACGGTACCGTCGACGACTTCTTTATCGCTACAAACACAAGCCAGGTTTTCATTCATGGCGGCACGATCGGCCACAACGCTTCTATTGAAGAGTCATCCACAATGCATATCACCGGCGGAACATTCGCAAGCACTGTCAATGCACTCGACTTCTCCACAGTTTACATTTCAGGTGGCGATCTGGGCGAAGAATTTACAGCCTCATTCCTCAGCACCGTTCACCTTTCTGGTGGAACCATAAGTGACACCTTCAGTGTCAATGACTCAAGCACTCTGAACATCACCGGGTCTAACTTCAAATTAATCGGATCACCAATCCTTGGCCTCTCCACCACACCAACCGAAATCACCACAGGTCCAGGCGAAATCATCACCGGTCTACTCGCCGATGGCACAGCATTCTCATTAATCGCAAGTGCATACAGCACCCCCAATGATTTCACCATCAGCGCATCCGCCACCCTTAACCTCATCCTCATCCCCGAACCCACCACCGCACTCCTCTTCTTACTCACAACACTCCCATTCCTCACCCGCCGATTAACAAAACAGCCATAACCATGATAAGGACACAATGATGCTGATTAAGACTTTTTCATTGATTTGTGCAACAGCACTGACACTTTCTCTCACTCAATACACCAATGCAGTGATCTACAACGTGCCCAGCGGCAACGCGCCCGACGTCATTAACCCTGCCGATACCGTCAATCTCTCAGGCACCGGCGTCATCCCCAACAACGCCGAATACTCCGGCACACTCAACATGACGGGCGGAACCGTCGGCTCATACTTCTCCGCTGAAACAGGCTCCGAAATCAATATCCACGCCGGCACAGTCGACGCAAACTTCCGCGGATACGACAACACAACCATCAACATCACCGGCGGCTCACTCGCTCAAACCGGTCGCGCCTTCGGCAACAGCATCTTCAATATCTCAGGCGGCAGCATCAGCTATTACTTCGCGTTACTCGATGACAGCGTCCTCAACATGACCGGCGGATTCATCGACTCTTTCCTCGACGTTCAAAGCACACTCAACATCTCAGGTGGCAACATCACTTCCCTCGCAGTCAACCACCTCGGTACCGTCAACGTCACCGGCTACGACTTCTCTCTCACCGGCGGCACCCTCCCAACACTCACAGCTGGCACCCCAACATCAATCCAAACCGCAGTCGCAGGACAAGTGCTCTCAGGTAAATTCGCCGACGGCACATCCTTCACATGGGAACTTGATGACAACACCCCCATCGCACTCGACAAAGACGCCTTTTACGCCGGCTCAACACTCAACCTCATCCTCATCCCCGAACCCGCCACTTTATCGTTTCTCGCACTTCCACTACTGCTTATCACTCGCAGAAACTAACAACATAAAACCACTGGTTCTTCCTGTTGTCTCTGACATTCAGCCCCTTTACTTTCAATCAATCGCCAATCGCAATCAACTATATCAAAAAGACGTGTTTCTCTGACACACCCGATCTTATACACCACAATCCATTCCAATGGGAGGAGGATAACACTATGACAAAAACAATACTCATACTTGTAACCTTGTTATCAATCACCACTCTTACACATGCAGCGCCCACACCAATCTTTTACTCCCCTACCGAAGCCTCAGGCATCAACGGCATCCTTGTTGGTGGCGTTACCTATAACGCAACGTTTCACAGTTTCCATCAAGGTACTGCAACATCATTCACGTTTAACCAGATCTGGGACCCTAACGGCGATATGGATTTTTCTGATTCCACTACAGATGACCCGCCGGCCTTCTGGGAGAATGAAACCGCAGCTGTTACGGCAGCGACACAAATCTTCATCGCCTTGGAAACCTATGGCCTCACGATCTACTTCAATCATGGCTCCGATGCGTTTGCCATCCCTTATCAATTTGACGATGCAGACCCCGAGTTCATTCTTGCCACCGGTGATGCCGCCATCGCACCCTCCATCGACACAATTATCTCTGACGCCCACATCCATAGCTCTTCAATTTTCTTACCCACACCAGTACCCTCTGGCCCGGTCGCAACATACGTCTCTTTCACCGTTGTCCCCGAACCAACTTCACTCGCTTTCCTCGCACTCACCAGTCTCCCCCTTTTCACACGTATCCGCCGGAAGTGACAAACATAAAGATAGCCATACAACCCCGCTTCATATCCACTCATCATTTTGAACAAAACTGAAGTCTATTTTTCATATCACGTAACAACTGGTTTTCTGCATCTTATCCAATCACATGAACGCTATTCATTGCTAAAATATCTTCATGCCTGAGCTACCTGAAGTTGAAAACATCCGCCTCTCACTTGCTGATCAGATCACAGGGCTATCGGTGAGCGCGGTTCAAATCATACGGCCAGACGTCCTGAACATCGATCACATCCCTTCTACGTCCCCTCAATCGCTATTGCAGCGTACTACCATCACAAACCTTATCCGCCACGGCAAACAGCTTGCTCTCGTTTTTCAATCTACAAACAACATCTCGCCAATCTTGTGTGTTGGCCTTGGCATGACCGGCCAACTTCGCATTCACACACCATCACGCTCCTCCCTCCCCAATCACACACACTTTGTTCTTGACCTTGTTACCTCACAGGACAAAAAACCAACCACAAAACTTATCTTCCGCGACCCGCGCCGCTTCGGCGGGCTTTGGCTATTCCAATCCCACGAGGATCTACTCTCTAGCCGATGGTCCTCACTAGGCCCTGATGCCCTTGCGATTACTCCCAAAGACCTCCACGACCGGCTGAGCCGAACCAGACGAACAATCAAGGCAGCACTCCTTGATCAGAATCTTGTCGCCGGCCTGGGCAACATCTACGTCGACGAATTACTCCACCGATCAGGTATCCACCCTGAATACTCAGCGGGTCAATTAACTCGCAAGCAGATCCAAACGCTTGTACCCAAAATGCGTCGTTTGCTCCGGAACGCAATTCAATCAGGCGGCTCGACTTTACGTGATTATGTCAATGGCGTTGGTGATCTCGGTGGGTACCAAAACAACCACAAAGTTTACGGTCGATCTGGTCAGCCCTGCACCACCTGTGATCATGAGCTGGAAGGTTTGATTTTGGCAGGGCGATCAACTGTATTTTGCCCGTCATGTCAGCCAGCTGGTTAATTGATTTTGGATTTACTTGAAATGGATTGGTTGCTGAGTCTGTGTGCCTTCTTTATTACTAATAAAGAAAGATAAATCTCTTCATCTTAGTAATACCTTTGGCGCTTTGTGGATTAAGTCTCTCACATGTATGGAAATAGGGAATATCTAACTATAAGTCCATTTCAATAATAATCTTAAAAACTACTTTTGATTTGCAATTGATCTGGACAAACTGTTGCTGAAGCGCTGGTAAGCGCCTGCGCCCCGATAATAACGCGGACACTAGTGCTGATATGAGCGCCATTCGCGGACTTATCGGGGCGGAACTGCGTCCAGTTCCAGCATCAGTCGGCGCCAAGCGCCGAATCTTCCACGGATTGTCCACGTCGCTGGCGCCAAGCGGGTTACCTATAAATATCACATCATTCATATGTCTTATCAACGATCACACTTTGTCAGAACGGAGTGAGCGCGAGGTTAATGGACTGTTCTTTATCAACAGTTTACACACAAATTGTGGATAAGTGCCCGTCTATCCTATCGTTACAGGCGGTTATCCGGACGTTGATCGTTTGTTTTTCAAAGCGAACAAGAATTGGAATGAAGTGATGAGGACTACAAAATACGTTCAGTTCAGCAGATCGCCTCGGTTAAGAAATCAGTTTTTGTTCAGCCTTCATTGGCAAGGATTATCGGCGGGGGTAGCGATCAGGTAAAGCAAGTGGGGAAAATGAGAGATATGAGTAGTATTGAGATCTGTTTGGCTTGAGGATCATGATGATGCCAGCGAGACAGGCCGGCCACGTTGGCTGGAACCAATCAAAACAGTCGTAAGGGGGGAGACCTAACGATGCGATCATTATCTCCGATGAGTTTACTTGGGGTGTTTCAAACGTGGATCTACCGCCGCGTTAAGAGAATTCAGCGTTTGTACGCACGGCATGATCGGATGGTGACACATGTCGGGCCGGGCATGGGGGCAGTGCTTCTGCTGCTAGCTGGGGTGACCGCTTATTTCGAAATACACCGTATCACTGAACTACTTATTGGGTTGGTTTTACTGGATGTGTTTGCAGTAGTTTTGTTGATGGGGATTGGCATGCTACTGGTAGGGATTTGCAGTGGACTCAAGCAGGACAGTCATCGGCGAAGCATACTCGAGCGTGCTGGCATGCTGCTTGCGAGTTTACTGGTGTTTGTCGGGATGGCAGCAATCGGTTTTGGCATCTTAATCTGGTACTACCAGTATGTGCTTTGGAAATGATCCTCGCAGGAACGAACTCTAGTAGCGGATGCTTTTTGTCAGTAATCCTGAAAAAGATTGTTGGCTTATTGTGGTAGATCAAATGAATGATGTTCACGTTTGGAGAAACTAGGCTTATCGCTAGTGATTTCTTGATACGTAGTTGTGGCGGGATCAATCATCATCTGGAAGGGGGAAGAATATCAGTACTACTCGCATAGGTGGGTTCTTCGGTAGGTGGATCTGACTTACCCAAAGGTGTGACGGTGGCAATGAACCGAGGTGAATACAATCGCACACCAAGTTCAAAGTTTCGCGATTCAAGCTTGAAGGGTGTACCTGCAATTTTGAGATGTGTACCGCGGCTATAGTCTGCTACGATGATTAGCGTATGCCCGGAAGGATTAGTCACCGCTTTGTCCTGTTTCGGATCGAACGGCCAATACCACGGTGCTGGCACATATTCAGTTTGTACCGCAACATTATCAATCGGCATATCTGTCTTAGTGGTACGGACTGATACATCCATGCGGTAGTACGTGGTACAACCCGGCAACATTAACATGACGCCCAACAGCATGATGAACAATAGAACCTGTTTCCTGATCATGTCATGATGGTATTGAAGATTTGTTTGGCTTGCCACCACATTTACACTTATTTCTAGTCGGCAGAATGTTCCAATCAGGAGCGCATGAAAAATCCCCTGAACAGGCCAAGGGATGATGTGCCATGTTGGCGATGCGGGCTTGAAAGTAATCATCAAATGAACATTGCTAACGAAAGATGATTGTTAGGTGGTGACGGGCGGGTTATTTTTGGCGTGTAGTTCACGAAGATAACATTCTTCAGCATAGGTGAGTGTGCGATCACGGCGGGCCATCATGGTTTTGGCAGTATGAATGAACTTTTCGAGATCATATTCGGAGCGGACCATGCCGTCGGGGCCGTCGGTGTAGAAGCCGAACGGCGCAGCGGATTTGGGTGTGAAGTGTGAACCAGCAAACATGCAGCCGGTGCCGAGCACCGCACCGGTGTTCACACGTGTGCCGATACCGGTTCGGACAAAGTCACCGATGATAGGACCATGGAAGGTGCGATTAGTATCTTGTGGCTCTTCATCGGGTCCGAGTTGAATACGCACCGAGCCATAGGTGTTTTTGAGGTTGGAGACATTGGTATCTGCACCGAGGTTGACCCATTCGCCGACGAGGGCAGCACCGAGGAAGCCATCGTGAACTTTGTTGGAGTAACCTTGGATGATGGCTGAACCGATTTCGCCGCCGAGCTTACACCAAGGGCCGACGACAGTGTTGCGGCGAATTGATGTATGTGAAACGAGCACGGAGTGCGGTCCGATGTAGCATGGACCTTGAAGTACGGTGAGCGGGTTAATCTCAGCATACTCATCGATGACGACCGGGCCGTACTGCGCATCAACCACTACATAAGGGTGTAATCGTGCGGTGGAAGCAACACGCATTGGGTGTGATCCAAAGGCAGTAATGTTGATATGTTCTTCGGGATGAATGACCGGAAGATTGTTGTGGGCAAGGTCAGTCAGAAGAGTTTGCGGAAGTTGATCATGAATGTGCCAAGGGCGTGAAAGTAGCGGCGGCAAGTAGTCCTTAGAATTATCGGGAATGTTATCAAGTTTCGATGCGGTGACCTGCGGTGTGGTCATATTGATCGGCACAGGATCGAGTGTGGCGATTTTTAAGTGGTCTGACAAGCTGTCAGGATCAAATTGCGCTTCGGCAACCAGTGTGAGATTTTCGGCAGAGTCGCGCACCGCTATCACGTGTGAGGATTGTGAGCAAACCAGCGCACTGCCAAGCGGAAGCGACTTGATCGCATGAATGTGATGTAGCGCATTCCAGCGCCCGTTCACCGCGATGATATCCGGCTCATAAAATGGCTGATTGATCGGAATGTTCGGATAAAGTTCAGCCAACAACGGCGGCAGATGTTTCGCGCAGTAAAGTGCTGCAATTGGCAATTCCAAGGCGCGCGAGATGCGTGTCGCAATGGTATTTGAGCCGGTCCGGAGCTGGAATGCGGGTCTGCGGTCCGTGAGGGGGCCGAAGTTGCCTTTTAGGTCATCGAAAAGAAGAAGTTTGGTACCCAATGTGAATCACCATTTCCCAATAATAGTTAGGCTTATCATATTTGTTGTTCGGGGAGATTGGAAGTCGGGTTTAGGGAAAGTTTGATTGTGGGGCATTGGGTATTTGGCTGACGCGTGTGACGTGTTAAAGTAGATGTTGTGGCCCGATTATACCGCTCAAATTGCGGGTTAAGGAAGATTAAATCGGATCACAAAATCCGCCCAACGGTCCTGTCAGAAACAGGCAGCATTGACAGGCGTGAGCGATGGATTTAGTTTTGTTATATTGGAAGAGGCAGGAAGCGGATCGCGACTGAATAATGCAGCTCAAATGGTGGGGCCTATCTGCGATTCGCACGTCCGATGGACACCGCTGATTTTTTAAATTGAATTGAAGTGAGAACAGCCGCAATGGCGAAACTTGATAACGCGCAATGGCGCGAGATGATGACGTATATGCGCAAGAAGCACTCGACGATTTGTCGTCAGTGGTTCGAGGAATTGGTTCCTGTTGCGCTCGATGGTGGTTTGCTCCAGATTCAAACCAGCACAGCTGTGCAGCAGAACTATCTGCAGAAACGTTGTCTGGAACAGTTCACTGAAGCGGCGCAAGTCGCGACCGGCAACCTTGTCGCAGTACGCTTTGTTGACCGTCCTTCGATGAATCAATCGGTCCATACCACACCGGCAGTAAACACAAACGGCGCACCAGCAAGCAACAGTGTTGTGAATACTTCAGGTGCTGCAACAGTCGGTGTGGGCGTTAGTACTGGTGATGGGCATAGTGATCAGATGGTGCTCTCGCCTGATTACTCCTTTGATAATTTCATCACCGGTCCAAACAATCAACTTGCTTATGCAGCGAGTGTTGCTGTTGCCAACCAACCCGGCACAGCTTACAACCCGTTGTTCATTCACGGTGGTGTTGGACTTGGTAAGACACACCTTCTTCAAGCGATTTGCCAACAAATTCTTGCTAACAACCCTGACACTAACATTCTTTATGTCTCCTGCGATGCATTCATGAATCAGTTTCTTGAATGTGTGCAATCTGGCAAGATGAATGAATTCCGTCATCGTTACCGTCATGTAGACATGCTCGTCATAGACGACATCCATTTCCTTGCGAAGCGCGATCGCACACAAGAAGAATTTTTTCATACCTTCAACGAACTTTATCAATCCAATAAGCAAATTGTTCTTAGCTCTGATGCAGCACCCAGTGAGATACCTGACCTTGAAGATAGGTTGGTATCTCGTTTTGGTTGGGGCTTGGTCACTAACGTGAGTAAACCTGGCTATGAAACACGTGTCGCGATTTTGAAAGCGAAGGCAAAGCTTCGCGGTATCCAAATGCCCGAGGAAGTGACCAACTACATCGCTTCTAAGATCGATTCCAATGCACGTGAACTTGAAGGCGCTTTTACGACCGTGCAAGGACACGCAGCTCTTCAAGAGAAGAACATCGATCTACCCCTCGCACAAGCAGCACTTGGCGATCAGCCCGGCGGTGGTGGTGCGAAATCTAATCAAGTCACACTACAAAACATCATTGATGTCGTGACTGAGTACTACAACGTGCGGCTATCGGATCTGCAATCGCGTCGTCGCCACAAGAGCGTGACCGAGCCGCGGCAAGTTTGCATGTTCCTGGCTCGCAAGCGCACCCGGTTCAGCCTTGAAGAAATCGGTGGATACTTTGGTGGCCGCGATCATACTACTGTTATGCATTCGATTCGTACGATTGATGATCGTATGAAGAAAGACGAAATGTTCGGCGTGCAGGTCAATCAACTTGACGCACAGATTGGCATGGGCACTGTAAGCGCAAGCAACTCATTGGCTGAGAGTCTTGGCTAGAAGCATGAAGATCGCAGAAACATAGTTCATCACAAGCCCAGTTAAGATTAATGACTGGGCTTTTTTATGTAATTAATAAAAGACATGATCATTCACTTTTTTGGAGACTTCCAAGAATAATTCCCAAAACCATTCCAAATAATGAACCCAAACTAATACCATAAATGAGACCAGATTCTTCAGAGACTAAAAGCCCAAATGTCATTCCAAATAATGCTCCAAGCGGTATCCCAATGACCATATACTCGCCAATCTTATTTTGCTTTTTATCTTTATGACTCATTTTTCTTCTACGTTGGGTTTAATTTTCAAAGCCTTAATAAAGTATCCTGTTGATGTCGTCTAAGTTGAGTAATGACAAAGAGAAATTTATGCCAAGCGTTTGATGAATGATGGTAAGAAAACTTTTGTATTACGTTTTTAACGTTATCACATGTAATATTACATGACCAGTATTATTTCATGATAGAGAATGCCAAAAGCTTAAAATCACTTAAGAGAAAACTCGGCTACAATTTTTGTAAGAGATTCTAATAGGGATGTTTGAGGAGTAAGATGATGACTCAAATAAATGATCAACGTTACAATAATAAATTTGATAGTAATACAACAGTTGGTGAGATGAAAAATGCGGTGCTGGATTTTGCGCGGCGGCGGAATTGGGAACGCTATCACCAACCAAAGCATTTGGCGATGAGTATTGCGATCGAAGCTGCAGAGATCATGGAACATTTTCAATGGCTCGGTGAGCAGGAAAGTACCGAGATCATGAATCGGCCAGAAGTAAAAGCTGAAGTCGCAGAAGAAATGGCAGATGTTTTGATGTATCTGATGGAATTTGCCAATGCGAGTGGTATTGATCTTGTCGAAGCATACTTTGCAAAGCTGTCTAAAAATGAGAGGCGCTTTCCAGAAGATGAAGACTGGAAAGCGAAGTGGGAATCTTAATCACCGGAAGATTTTAGGATATGTTTTATTGATTGATTTTAGATTGTACGGATATAAGCCATCGCTTTGCTTGAGGTGCAGAGAATGTGTTGCTTGAAATAACCGGTGGCGTCGGTGATATCAAAAAATCTGTAAGTTAAGATCAGCAAAGCCTGTGAAGCACGATTTCTTGAACATTCCTTCATCACGTGTATTGTAATTATCTTTATGTAAATAACTTATAAGATAATGTATATATATTGCGATAAAATCGACATATTTTGTTGACGAGTTGATTATGTGTACATAAGGTAAATACATGTCGATCAAATAAGATTTTATAAACATATATTGAGAATGTGTCGAAATGGTATATGTGAAGGATAGGCCGTTTAATGACTTGCCGCTGCTTCCGCCGCAGAGCGTGGATTTGGAGAGTCGGGGGATTTTGAAGACGTGTATTGGGGCTCATGCTGCTTTGGCGGAACTACGTCAGGCGGGGAAGCGTATTCCGAATCAATCGGTATTGATCAACACGATTCCGTTGCTGGAAGCGCAAGGCAGTAGTGAGATTGAAAATATTGTAACTACGAGTGATGAGCTGTTTAAGTATGCTGCGATGGGTGGTGGGGATCGTGATGTTGATCCTTCGACGAAAGAGGCGTACCGGTATCGGACAGCGCTTCAGCATGGATATCGTGAGATTCAGAAGCGGCCAGTGACGGCGAAGATGGCGTTGGAGCTTTGTTCAATTTTGCGGAACAAGGCGGTGGGGTTACGTGAAGGAAGCGGGGTGCGGATTGCGAACACGGTGACACGTGAAGTGATTTATACACCGCCGGAGGGAGAAGCGGTACTGCGGCAGAAGCTTGCGAATTGGGAACGGTTCATGAATGAGCGTGGGGAGGTTGATCCTTTGGTGCGGATGGCTGTAGGACATTATCAGTTTGAGGCGATTCATCCGTTTGATGATGGTAATGGCAGAACGGGACGGATCCTGAATATTTTATTGTTGCTTAAGGAGCGGCTATTGGAGATTCCGGTGTTGTACTTAAGTCGGTACATTGTGGATTTGAAATCGATTTATTATGAGCGGTTGCGCAGTGTGACGGAGAGTGTGAATGCGGGAGTTGGAGAAAACGGAGTGCGGGAAGATTGGGAGAAATGGATCTGTTTTATGATTGCTGCGATTGAAGATACTGCGCGATGGACGTGCGCGAAGATTGAAGCGGTGGCGGAGTTGATGCTGCATACCAAACACTATCTACGAGATAGACTGCCGAAGATTTATTCACATGAGTTAACGGATGTGCTTTTTGAGCAGCCGTACTGCAGGATTGGAAATCTGGTGGAAGCGGGGATCGTCAAGCGTCAGACGGCAAGTGTATACTTGAAAAGTTTGGTGGATGCGGGTGTGCTTGCAGAAAAGACAGTAGGCCGGGATAAGCTGTTTATTCATCCACAGTTTTTACGGTTATTGTGTTCGGATGATCATGTGTTTGATGGGTATTGAATTGATAGCGCTATTATCTAACCTTTGATTAGATATTTGGTAATCATTGAATTGTTTGGGTGGTGAGATGGGTCGAAAGTGCAGAAAGGGTTGGCCAAACGACGATACCGAGTCCGCCAATCCAGCCGAGTGCAGAGATATTGAGGCTGATGCGGAGTGAATCATATTTTTTTTGGTTTGTGTTTGAGCGATCATAGATAAGTTCTTGGAGGTGGATGAGGACATCATTTTTTGACGCGGCATTCAGTTCGGTTTGATAGTCTGTAAATTTTTTGTGCATGACGATGCGGTTTGGATTGACGAGGCCTGGCGTGCTATTGGTAGGGCGGTCACCGCGCGGTCGAACGGTCCAGACGGCAAAGCCAATGGCGAGCGCAAGCGCGCCGCAAACAAATAGTTTAGTATAGAAAAGCGGCGTGTGAACGACAGCAGTGAGTGACCAGATATAACCGAGCAATGCGGTGTTCAGCACGGTGAGGAAGAGCGCTTTCTGATCAGCGAATTTAATGTTGTCGTGGATATGCTGATGAATGGTGAGAGCAAGGTTAATATTTTCCTGCGTGGTTTGTTTATTGGAGGATGTGGCTGACGATTTGTGTACATCGTTTTCAATTTCAGGGGGAGCATGTTCAGCTAGTGTGACTTTTTGATCGTTCATTTCGTGTTCCGGTTTAAATTGAATGTATTTGTTTGTGCGGACATTCTCGTAGATGCAGCACAATCGCAACAGTCGGAAAAACCAGTAGTAGATGATGAGGCTTGGGTTATGAAAATTCTTTTCGGATTTGATTGGTGTGTTGGCCGAGTGTCGGTGCGGTGGCATATTTTTTGGGCATCTCGATGTCACTGAATTTCATGGGGTTGCCAACCATAGTGTATTTGCCTGCCTGAATCATGATGTCACGATCTTTCAGATTGGGCATTTTTAGAGCTTCTTTGATGCTATTGACTAAACCACTCGGGATACCAGTGTTATCAAATTTTTCATGCCAATGTTTTGCTGTGTTTTTAGAAAGTGCTTGATTGAAAGCATGATTCATATAATCGCGATTTTGTGCGCGTAGTTCGTTGGTTGCCATTTTAGGATCATCAGCGAGTTTAGAAATGTTTAAGACTTCACATGTTTGTCTAAAGAGTGCATCAGTGCCGGCACAGATGATGATATGTGTATCTTTACAATTAAAAATACCAAAAGGCGTGATGTCGGAGTGGTGATTACCAATGCGTGTGGGTGTGATGTTGAGTGCGGTTTGTGTCAGGCAAGTTACGCCGAGAAGCGTGAGGAGGCAATCAAACATTGCGATATCAATGTGGGTACCTTTGCCTGTTCTAGTTCGGTGGTAAAGTGCAGTATTAATAGCAGTAAAAGCGTAGAGGCCAGCGATAAGATCTGCAATTGATGGTCCGACTTTAATTGGTGGTCCGTCTGCTTCACCGGTAACTGACATCAATCCAGTAGCAGCTTGAATAATCAGGTCATAAGCGGGGAGGTGGGCCATGCATCCGGTTTGGCCGTAGCCGCAAATGGAAGTGTAAATTAATTTGGGGTTATTACTTTTTAGTGCATCATAATCGAAGTTAATTTTTTTCATAACACCAGGTCGAAAATTTTCGACGAGGATATCTGCTTTGGCGATGATGTTACTTGCAATTTTATGGTCATCTGGATTCTTAAGATCAAGGACGACGGATTCTTTGCTGTGGTTATAGGTGTGGAAGTAGAGTGAGTTTTTACCATCGTATGGACCATAGTGTCTGCCATCATCACCCAGAACTGGGCGCTCGATTTTGATCACACGTGCTCCACTTTCTACGAGGTATTTGGTGCAATATGGACCAGCCATGACGTGGGTAAAATCTGCAACAATGATGCCATCGAGCGGGCGGTTCATAGATAACTCCTGCGAAAAGATCTGAGGAATTGTTGGCAGAAGATTTATTTGCTTCTACTTGGGATAAGCGTTCGGTTGAGAGAGGATGATATGTATATATTTAGGAGTACCTCAATTAATCGGTTTTAAAGGTGTGATAATGATGAGGTATAGACGATTGATTGCGGGCAAAGTATCTACCATATTATTCAGAAAATGAATAAACGTTTTTATGATAGAAAGCTGATGTTGTTGTGATTTGTCTTAAGAGAAAAATTATGCATGGAAGCGGTCGAGAGCGAGTTCGTGGGCTTCGTGATAGCGTCTGCCGAGGTTGTGCCAATCGAAATGTTCGCTGAAAGATTCGACAGTGTTGCGCATGTTGATGCGTTCGCGGCGAGAGAGTTGGCAATACTTAAACATCATGTCGGCGAGTTGATCAGCAGCTGAGTTATAATTGGCATAGCGGCGGTGTACAACGCCGATGCCTTTTTCATCGTGATCGGGGAGCAGTTGTGCGAGGTATGAGCCAAAGCCTGAGAGGTCGGAGGTGATAGCGGGGACGCCGAGGGCCATGGATTCCAGCGGCGTGTAGCCCCATGGTTCGTAGTAGGAGGGGAAGACGCCGAGGTGCGTGCCGCGGACAAAGTGATCATAGTCGATGCCGAAGAGAGGGTTGGTGGCTGTGATAAAGTTGGGGTGATAGATAAACTTCACGGGGTCGTGCTGATAGTTGAGCAGGTTGCAATTGCGCAGTTGATTGAGGACGGGGTCTTTTTGATCATCGATGAGATCGTGTGTGACAATGGCGGGGAGCGCCTCGTTTTTCCATGCGTGGATCGCGCGGCGGAGTCGCAGGCGGTAGTACTCATCAGTCAATGTGTTGAGGTCAGGGATGGTGCCGGTAGCGGCGGCTTCAAAGAGGCGCTGGCCGACCTGTTCTTTGATGTGGTCGGCTGTGGTGCGGAATTCTTCAAGCATCGCGCGGGACTGAAGTGTGTGGACGTTGATGGAGTGGATAGGTGCTTTGGTGATGAGGAAGAAGACGATGTTGATGGGTGTGCCGGCTTCTTTGAGTCGGTGGTTAAGGCGGGCGAGCGCTTCGATGGTGAGGTCCATACCTTTGTTGAGATATTCGTATCGGCCGGAAGTATAGAAGTAGAGTGTGTTGTCGAGGTCGAAGGTATAGGAGGGGAAGAAGTGGGCCATCGTGAATTGATGGATGCGCTTTTTATATTCCTGATGAAGGTTTTGGAATTCGTGTAGTGCGGCGAAGCGATTGATGTTCAGCCCATTGGGAAGCAGAACGTCAGGGGTGCGCCCGAGCAGGTGAGTACATTCTTCTGCAGTGACATCGGAGACAGTGGTGAAGACATGTGAGCCGTGCGCGGCAGCGCGTTCGAGTTGGTGTTGGGCTTCGATGTTGTAGTGTTTGGCTTCTTTGACATCATCAAAGAAGGGGAGGTGGTCGTAGAACTGGTTGTCGTTCATGGCCAAGTATCTGCCGAGGATGGTGGCGTGTGTGGTGAAGACCATGGCACCAGGCCAATTGTCTTTGCGGAGCATAGGGATGGCCGGACCAGCCATCCATTCGTGGCAATGGGCGACGAGGTCGCGGCGGTGCGATTCTTTTTCAGCGAGGGTGTTGAGGAAGATGCGCGTGGCTTCGCCGAAGGAAATGACGTCGTTGATGAGTCCGTCTGAGGTGGGGGTGGAGATGCCGTGGTCATTGAAAAGCCGGTATTTAGTGTCGGAGAGATTGTTTTGGAGAGATTGGTGTTCGAGAAGGACGACGTTGGGTCGGCCGGTGACGAGCCAGCGACCAAAGTGTGCGCCGATGCCCATTTCGCGGAGTTGTTTGACGGTTTGGCCGATGGGTCCAACGAGTGGTGCGGGTTCGAATTCGACTTGTGCTTTGTCGTGGTTGTATGGGCCGATGAGGCAGTAGCGATTAGACCAGCGGGTGACCATGGAGGGAACTTTGGAGCGGAGGACGGTGTAGATGCCGCCGAGCTGATTGCAGACTTCCCATGAGATTTCGAGGAGGAGGGGTTCAGCGCGACGGGACTTGGTGGGGCGGGGTTTGCGGGGTACAGGTGCGGCTTTGGGTGGGTTGGGTTTAGATTTTGCCATGGTGGAAGATGTCCTGTGAGCCAGAAAGTCGCACGACGGAAGCGGGTGTTGGCAGAGTCCTGACGGGCACCGAGCTGTACGTTATGCTTGTATTTTAAGGTGGGGCAATGCTAATGGATAGCACGACGGACAGGCTTCTAGAGAATATCGGAAAGATGGCATGACAGATTCCATGAATTTTGTGCAATTGATTGAGGATGGGGATGTTGCGGGCGTTCAGCGGTTGCTTGCGGTGCATGGTGAGAGTGTGCATCGTCATATTGCGTTCGAGCGGCCGTGGGGAGAGGAATTGTGGTTGCCGTTGCATTTAGCAGCGAAGGCGGGTGAGGTGCGGATTGTGGAGATGATCTTGGATGCGGGGGGAAACGTTGATGGGCGAACACGGTTCACCGAAAGCCCAACCAAAGCACGGGCAACAGCATTACATGTGGCTTGCAGTGAAACGAATGTGGATGTGGTCCGTCTATTACTACAGCGGGGTGCGGATGTGCGGGCGAGGAAGGCGGATGGGGGGCAGCCGCGAGATATTGCTGAGGGATTGATTGCGGCGGGACATGAAGGGGCGGATGAGATTTTGGAAGTGATTGAGGAATTCGAAGGGTTCCAAGGCACATAAACCCCGCTTCCAATGGGTTGAAACCCATTAGGCTTGGTGTTTTCAAAGAAGGGCGAATAAAGATGGGTAAGCTGATCAATGTTGCTTTGGTGATTTTAATTTTGGGTGCAGTGGGTGTGTTTGGTTGGATGATGCTGCAGCCAGAGCCGGAAACTGAGAAGGTAGTTGTTCGGAAGGTAGAAGAGAAGACAGCCCCGAAGAAGGCTGAGGTAGAAACCGTTGTGGCGGAGAAGCCAAAAGTTGAAGTGGCCGAGGCGGTGATTGAGAAGAAAGCAGAAAAGAAAAAAGTTGCTGTGGTGAAAGAAGAAGTGGTGGTGGAGATTGATCCGGATGCGGAGCGGCGAGAAAATTTTGAGAAGAGTATTGCCGAGATGGTGGAGCTTGCACGAGGTGATGATCCGTTTGCGTTTTTTGAAAGGCTATTAGAGCCAGGGACAGAGATGTATGAACAGATGATGAAGGGAAAAGAGCAAATGGCGAATATTCCGCCAGAGCATTTGGAGAGAGCAAAGGAAGGGATGCAAACCATGATGAGCTCAATGGCAGATTTGCTTGAGGGGCTTGCGTGGGAAGAACTTGAGTGGGCTGATGATGGGGCAAAGCTGACATTGCCAGGGATGGGGGGGCGCGAAACAGAAGGATTGTTATATGAAGTGGCTGGGGTTTGGTATGTGAAACCGGTGAGGGAATAGTATGCTAAAGAGGGAAGAAAGTTGGCATAAAGGGGTGTATGATTGGGTTGTAAAAGAGATTGGTTTTATGCGATCTAATCAACAGGAGAGATGTAATGTCATTGACACCTTCAACGATGCAGAAATTAGGAACTGAAGCGCCAGCGTTTAAGCTGCTTGATGTGATGAGTGGTAAAGCGGTGGGTTTGGATGATTTTGCGGGGAGCAAGGCATACTTGGTGATGTTCATTTGTAATCATTGTCCGTATGTGAAGCATGTCGCGGATGAATTGGCACGGATTGGGAAAGAGTATGGAGAGAAAGGCGTGGGGATACTGGCGATTAATTCGAATGATGTAGCGTTTTATCCTGATGATTCGCCAGAGAAGATGAAAGAGGAAGCTGAAGCGAGGGAATATGTATTTCCGTATTTGTTTGATGGGGAACAGAGTGTGGCGAAGGCGTATGGGGCTGCGTGCACGCCGGACTTTTTTGTTTACGATGCAGATTTGAAGTTGGTATACCGCGGGCAACTTGATGATACGCGGCCAGTGCGGGTTGAAAGTGGTGTGTATACACAGAATGCTGGGGCGAATGGGAAGGATTTACGAGCAGCACTTGATGCGGTGTTGATAGGTGAGCCTGTTAGTGCAGATCAGAAGCCGTCGATGGGTTGCAATATTAAATGGAAAGCAGGGAACGAGCCGACGTATTTTTAGCGGTGAGTGACAAGGTATTGTCATTGAAATGAAAAACCTACGAAGAACCCCCCGGAAACGGCGGGTTTTTTTGCTATGTTGTAGATGAGATAGTTTTATGGAAGGATGATATGTATGTCTAAGCGGCGGTTAGAGGATCAATTAGATGAACTGAGCCAACTTCGAGAGGCAGGAGATGACGATGCACTACAAACAGGTGTATTGAAGGCGATTAAAGGGAAGAACAGTATTGTTGCGGCTAAAGCGGCAGTGATCGCGGGGGAAATGATGATGAATGGGGTTGCTGATGAGTTGGTGAAAATGTTTGAACGGTTTTGTGTGAATGGAGTGAAGAATGATCCTGGGTGCCGGGCAAAAGTAGCAGCAGTTGGAGCACTTTATCAGTTGGATATGGCGGAACCGGAGGTATATGTGAAGGCTGCTCGGATGAGGCAAATGGAGCCGGTATGGGGTGGGCGGGAAGACACGGCAACGGAGCTTCGGAATGTAGCGGCGCTTGCGATGGTGCGATGCCATTATGGGGATGTGATGAATGAGTTGGCGATGCTGCTTGCGGACGATGAGCATGTCGTGCGAGCAGGAGCGGCAAAGGCTATTGGCTATCGTGGATTAGGCGATGGCGAACCGTTATTGCGATTGGCAGTGTTAGGTGCTGAAGAAGATGTTGATGTACTTTCGGAATGTATGTTGTCCATTTTGCAGATCGGCATTGAGGCTGGTATAGATTTTGTGACTGGTTTTATTGGTGATGAATCGCGGGAGACACACGAGCGGGCAGCGATCATTGCACTAGGTCAGTCAAGATTAGAAAGTGCATTTAATGTACTGCGGGAAGCATATGAACGAACTTTAGACGAAGAAACACGAGGAGACTTGCTGACAGCAATGTCGATGCTGCGACTGGATCATGTGACAGATTATTTAATCGGATTGGTGCGGTATGGTGACGATATAACTGGTGAGGCGGTCGTACGAGCTATGGCGATATATCACTATGATGAAAAGCTCAAAGATCGATTACTTGATGCGGCACGTGAAGCAAGTGTACGACAGGTGATTGAAATGGTATTTGATTAGTAGTGATCGAGATTAATCCGGGAGATTATTGCCATAAGCACGTTCAACTTTGCAGATACGAATATTGTACCAGTCGTACCATTTGGTTTTGCCCAGCTCTTGGGCGATCCAATGCTCAGTGTGTTCACGCCAAGCACGAATGGATTTTTTATCTTTCCAATAGCTGATCGTAATGGATTGGCCATCGGGATTGTGAACGTGTTCATAGCTAATGAATCCCGGCTGTTCTTTAACTAACTCGAACATACGATCGGACATTTTTTGGTAACCGGAATCGTTTTGTTTTTTCTTGTGGCTTGTAAAAATGACAGCATAGTAGGGTAACGCCGCCTGATGCATCCCATACTCCTTTGCGCGAAAGATGAGTCGGGTCGTGCATCATCGTACAGTATCATTGAAGACTTGGTCATTAGTTAAAGTACTCATACTAATCCTGCAACCAAACTCGCCAGGCTACCCTGTATTCTGTGTGATTAGATAATCTAAATTTAATCAAAATGTATGTTTGCTATTCGTTGTGGTGTTCTTCGACTGCTTGCCAGCGCGGTTGGCCGGTCGCTTCAAGGACAGAAAGCCAAAGATCACCGAAAGGATTGACTTGTTGTCGGTTTGAAACTGCTAACGCAGTGGGGATATGCAGAAACTTGCCGTGCCATTTACCGATGATCATTTCTGTACAACCAGCCATAGCGGCATGAACCGCATAGGCAGCAAGTCTGAAGCAGAGAACGGAGTCGAAAGCGTTAGCGGGGCAGCCGCGGATCATGTATGAGGGGTCGATGTATTTAACAGTATGTGGAATTTTGAGTGCAGAAAAATGTGATGTGATTTCTTGCTTGAGAAAGAGGCCAATATCACCAAGCTGTTTATTGCCAGATTTATCTTGGCCAGTGGTGTCAAGATATCTTTGGCCAGCGCCTTCTGCAACGATGATGACGGCATGGTTTCGAGTAAGCAGGCGTTTGCGAAGTGTTTCGAGTAGACCGATGTCGGAGTGGAGAGGAAAATCAACTTCAGGGATAAGAACAACGTTAGCTTCGTTAGCGGCAAGGGCTGCGTATGCAGCGATGAAACCGGAGTGTCTACCCATAAGTTTGACGAGGCCGACACCATTTTGTGCGGAAACAGCTTCATTATGAGCGGTTTTGACTGCGTCGACGGCTTGCGTGAACGCGGTTTGGAAGCCGAAGGATTGTTCGACGAATCGCACATCGTTGTCGATGGTTTTTGGGATACCAATGACGGCGAGGGGAATACCACGTTCGCGTGCACGGGTGGAAAGGTCGAGTGCGCCGCGTTGCGTGCCATCGCCGCCGATGGTGAAGAGGGTGTTTATCTGTCTATCCACGAGATAGTCGAGCATAGCGTCGGTATCTTGTGGACCACGTGAGGATCCGAGGATTGTACCACCATCGTGATGGATATCTTTGACAAGCCGGGGATCAAGTGCAAACGGCTCGTGATCAAACGCAGGGTTAAGTCCTTCATAGCCGTAACGGAATCCACTGATTTGCCGAACACCGTAGCGATGCCAAAGGACGTTGACGAGTCCGCGGATGACATCATTGAGTCCCGGGCAGAGTCCGCCGCAGGTTACTATGCCTGCACGTGTTTGTGCGGGGTCGAAGTAAAGTTTGCGACGTGGGCCCGCTACTTCGAAGGATGGAATTTGATCTAATTCGAGTGAAGCGTATTCGGTGATAGTAGAAAGGTGATCGTGAAAGAGCATGCGATCGTGAACACCGATGCCGGGTTTGAAGGCAGCGCGCTTAAGGAGCCAATCGGAAATGGGGGAATCGAATCGGCATTCGCCGAGGGTTTGGACGATGAACTGGTTGGCGGGGATCACGGTTTTGTCCTTTTAAAACATGGCCTACGTGGGTTGCGCCAAATGTTACGCGGTACGTCAGTGAAAAAACAGTAGGATGTCGGACAACACGGGCCTGAATAACTATGATAGCTAGTTATGTATGATCTGCAGCAGTTTTTGATGATCGGGTTGGCGTTATTTGGAGGCTGTTTATTGCAGTCGATGGTGGGCTTTGGTTTGGGGATGTTTGCGATACCGATCATGAATTTTGCAGGGGTGAATTTGCCGAGTTGTATTGCACTGGTGCTTGGCATCCAGATTTTTCAAACGGGTTATTCAGTGTATCGACATCCGGGCGCGGCTAGTTGGCGAGAAACATTGCCGCTGTTTTATGTGCGGATGGTGAGTTTGCCGTTAGGCGTGTTGTTGTTGTGGTTGATGGAGGCATTTGATCCACAGCAGATCAAGCAAGTTGTTGGTGGTGTTTTGCTCGTGGCGGTTGGGATGCAATGGTTGATCCGACCGAAACCGCATGAGTATTTGCATTGGGGCTGGACCGTGGCAGCAGGGAGTACGTCAGGTATCATGGCGGGCATGGTGGGTATGGGCGGCCCGCCAGTGGTGTTGTTTGTGCATGCACATGATTGGTCAGCGCTTAAGAGCCGGGCATTTATGTGGATCACATTTTTTCAAAACATCCCAGTGTTAATATTATTGTTGTGTGTGTCGTTTGGTGTGGGGGTGTTGTGGGATTTTATTTTGGGGATTGTGATGTTTCCAATAGCGTTCGCGGCAGCGTTGGTAGGTCACAAGATTGGGCGGCGGTTAAACCGGAGGCGATTGAAAGTGGTTGCATATCTTTTGCTGACACTGATTGCAGTAAGCGCGATTGTTGGGCCGTTGATTGTAGGAGGATGATTGGTTGTGCGGATACTGTTTTTACAGGGTTATGATGGTGGGTCGCATCACGCGTTTTTGTGCGGGTGGATGAAGCACACGAAGTATGAGATGGTGGCATTGTCATTAAGCGGGCGGTCTTGGAAATGGCGGATGCGTCACGGTGCGGCAAGTTTTGCGCAGTGGTTACGAAGCCGGGTGGAGGATGATACATGGGGGAAGATTGATCGCGAGCAAATGACGAGGGTCAGCATTGCGTCTAACCGAGAGATAGACGAAAGTGACATAGATGTTACGTGGTTAAGGGGTGTGGATGTGGTGATGGCAACGAGCATGGTAGATCTGGCGACGTTTGCAGGATTAATGCCGAGTGTACTGATAGGGGCGAAGTTTTATCTGTACATGCATGAGAACCAATTTACGTATCCCGTACGGCAAGAGGATACGCGGGATATTCATTTTGGATTGACGCAGATCAATAGCGTGCTCACCGCGATAGGTCGAGGCGGGAAAGTTATTTTCAATACGGATTACAACAGGCAAAGTATGCTGAATGGGTTTGCAACTGCGGAGCGAAAGTTACCGGGTAAAGAATTGCAATTTGCGGAAGAAGTAATTGCGAAACGAAGTGAAGTTATTGGCGTGGGGATTGATACAACTGGATTACGCAAGAAAGCGCAGAAGTATCGGGAATTCCAAGGTAATCACCCTACCCTGCGGATAGTGTGGGCCGGACGATGGGAACATGACAAGCAACCCGAGCTGTTGGCTGATGCGCTAAAGCGATTGGACGAAATAGGGACTGATTTTGAATTATCTGTGATTGGCGAGCGGTTCAAGGATGAGCCGTGTGTATTTGCTGCGATTAAGCAGCAACATGGTGACAGGATCAAGTATTGGGGCTATCAAACATCGCGGGAAGCATATGAGGATGCTTTGTGTCAGGCCGATGTCATGATATCAACGGCTGGTCATGAATTTCAGGGGTTATCTGTTTTAGAGGGCGCAGCGGCGGGCTGTGCGTTGGTTTTGCCAAAAGCGCTGGCGTATCCGGAAGTATTTGCACATGAACCCAATAAGGTGAGTTGGTACCTGGAGAATGATGTCGAAGCGATCGTGATACAGTTATGTCGGCTTGCAGAAATGAAGACGCAAGGGCATGTGCTGCCGAAGGTGGTTGAGTCGGCCATGAGGTATGACTGGCTGCGGATTGCAAAGCAGTTGGATGAACGCGTGGGGATATAAAAAACGCTTCATCATGATTGATGAAGCATATTAGTCGTTTTATTTCAGTTTATTTTACTGATTAGGTGAGGAGATGTATCGGCTGATTGGCTGGAGGATGTTGGGGATGAGGTTTTCAAGTGTGAGGCGTTCGGCGTGGGCAGCAAGATTTTTAAGTTCGCCGGGTAGTTCGGAGATATCGTCGAATGGGCCGTATTTGCGCATGGTGATGAAGATCGAAAGCGGCTGATCGCGGTACGCTTTGGAAGAACCGCGGCGAGATTTCTGACGAGATTTCACTTCATAATAGACTTGCAAATTGCCAGCCTCATTAAGTGTTGAGCCGAATGCGGGTTGTACGTCCAAGACTTTACCGTGTTCGGAGCCGAGCAGGTTGGCTAGAGGTGAATTTTCATAGAGGGCCTGATAGATGATTTCATCATGGTTGCCATCGCATTCAAGATCGAATCCGAACAACAGTTCGAGGTAATCTACATCCAGCGGGGAGATAGTGAGAAAATGCGGAACTAGATCAAGGATGAACTTGTGGTAGTTGTAACCTTCGCCCATGGCTTCGGGGTTGACGTGGCCGGCTCGGATGTGGTTGCGGCAAAGCGCGATCCATTTATAGCGGGCATCGCGACGGGTGGATTCCAGTGCGAGTTCATCATCGTATCGGCGGAACCGGCTCATCTCCGGCAGGCTCTTGCGCATACGATCAAAGAAATGGAGCACCGTTTCGCGGTCGCGTGGTAAGTCCATTTTTAGAGCGAGTTTATGATTAATATAGAAATCAGTGCAAAGTGCACCAAAGCTGGTTGCCATGTCCCATCCTTCTACTGAGCGGCTTGTACCGCGTGGGTGCCGCCGGCCATGTGTGGATTATTAAATTATTATATCATCCCCCCGTGAGAGGTTCGAGTAGATGGGGGAATCCAGCGTCTAAATCGATGGCAACGAGGCGTTCCCGCAGTGTGAGATATCCACGGTTTATTCAGAGTGTCGGGGCGAAATATGAGCTTCAATAAGAGGCTATAAAGATATGTATTAATTATGTTTATAGATATCAGATATTGGTGGTGAACCAGCTATGTAGGCCGTGTTCAGATCGGTGGGACTGTTTGATTCATGAGGGAATTCTGCTACAATTTGCGGCCCTAGCGATCCCCTGTAGCTCAATTGGTAGAGCGTCGGACTGTTAATCCGCAGGTTGCTGGTTCGAGTCCAGCCGGGGGAGCTTTTAAGTTCAAAAAGCCAACACCATTTTTGGTGTTGGCTTTTTTTGTATATGTGCACATGAACGAGTAATTCGAGTACGAGCGAGCGTAATCTCCGTAGTTTGTTTGATGTAATTGCACGTTACAAACGTATGCTTTGATCATGAATGATGAACCATAAGTTGAACACTTTGGTATGTACCCATATCTCGGAGATAAGGGCTGATCTAGTTCCAAGGCAGCTTTGTTTCTTGATTAATCGATCAAACAAATCTTTATGAAGCAAGTTTGAATTGAGCGACGAGGCCTTGTAGTCCCTTGGCACGTGCGCTGAGTTGTATTGCAGCAGCGGCAGCTTGCTCGGCATTGACGGCAGTTTCTTCAGTTACTTGTTTGATATCTTCAACACTCGTTGCAATTTGTTTGCTTGATTCAGATTGTGCTTCGGCAGCTGTTGCACTGGATTGAATCATTTCAGCGACAGATTCTGCACCACTCACAATGCGATCCAATGTATCACCAGCCTTGATGGCCATGTCCACACCGCTCTGTACACGGGTTGTACCGTCACTCATACCCTCGACTGCTTTTTGTGTATCGTCTTGGATGTCACGGATAGACTGTGTGACTTCTTCAGTGGCGGTGCTGGTGCGTTCGGCAAGTTTACGAACTTCATCGGCGACAACTGCGAATCCTCGACCATGTTCGCCAGCACGTGCAGCTTCAATGGCAGCATTTAACGCGAGTAGGTTAGTTTGGTCTGCGATATCATTGATGACACTGATGACTTGCTCAATGGATTCGCTGCGTTGACCAAGTGAATCGATTGTTTGTGCGGAATGTTGTACGACGCTAGCAATATCTTGTATACCTGAGACGGTTTGTTTGACGATTTGCCCGCCATCTTGTGCATCTTGGCCGGCTTGCTGTGCTTCGCTAAAAGCCATGCTGCTCTGGTGGGCAACTTCCATGACCGACTCACTCATTTCTTCAATAGCGGAGACAGTAACGGCGGTTTGCTCACGTTGACGACGCATGTTGGTAGCAATTGCCGAGCTGGTTTCATTCATCTCACCAGCGGTTTGTGCTACCTCATTCGTAGCCTGCTCGACCTGCAACAGAACAGTGTTGAGTTTACTCATGAACTGGTTGAAGTATTTGCTTAGCTGACCAAACTCATCTTTGCTTTTTACATCAAGGCGGCGAGATAGATCACCTTCGCCTTCTGCGATATCAGCAAACCGAATGACGAGTGCTTTCAATGGTTGGCGAATTGAGGCTGTAACGAGGAATCCGATGATGCCGCAAAGTAGCAAGGCGGTAACAATGGCGACGACCATGGTGATGGCCATGGAGTTTAGACTAGCCTGAAGTTTTGTCTGTGCCAATGCGACATCTTTCTCGCTCTCGGAAGTAATTCCTTCAAGGATAGCTTCAACTTGATGTGTCGCTTCGCGAAACAGAAGTGTTGTCTCGGCCATCTGTGTTTCGGCTGAAACAAGGTCTTTAAATGCGATGAAGTATTCATCTGCGAGTTGGTGGAGTGCCGTGATTGATTTCTGCTCAATGGGAAGAGCTCCAATGGCTGCTTTTAGCTCGGGGATGCGCCCATTCATCTTACCCATATACTTTGTACTGTCTTTGCGAAGAAGAAAATCTTTCTCGTGACGGCGGCACATGAGCATGGGGACCAACACGCTATGTCGTTGCGCCTCAGTTAATGCAGAAGTGCCAAGTTGCTTTGCTTCGTCAGATTCGGGTTTAGCAAGCGGTGTTTCGATGGTATGGACTGCTTTGCGGAGGATGCCTTCAAGGCCGAGTTTCGGGCTAAGTCCACGTTGGATATAGAGATCCGCAGTTTCCTTAAACAGACGATGGTATTCTTCCAATGAAGCAAGCGCTTGGTTTGCTTGATCGCGATAACTATCACGGGTGGTGGTTTTAGTGAGCTTCTGAAGCTTCAGCGTGGTTTGTTCTACAGCCTCGTCAACTTTTGGTAAGTATTTGGCATCGTCACGTCTGATAAAGAAATCTTTCTCAGCACGACGCGCGCTAAGCATACCGATTTGTGCTTCCTCACAAGCGATGCGACTGGCAACATCATGTTGCATGATGGAACGAACGTCATCAGATGCTTTTTTAGCTTTAAGAGCACCAAAACCGCAGGCGACCAGAATAACGAGAAGAATAACAGAGAAGCCAGCCCATAAGCGTGCCTGTATCGAAAGTACCATGATTCAATGATCCCTTTACCTAGAAACTCAATCGAGTGTGGAATATGGATTCCTACATCTTTATAAATTGTTATTACGGCCATCGTCGACTATATGGAAAATTGACATTAGGGTTGTTCATAAAGAAGTAGTACATATATGAAATATGACAGGGGTGCGTGATGTGGAGGATAAGAAATGGATTAATAAATTTGTAGCAGTGGTGAAATTATTGTAGATATGTAATTTCTCTAAAATCAGGTTTTAATCTAGGAAATATCCGCTCTGTTTAGATTGTATTATTGTAAGGTTGAATATTGTTTGAGGATAGATTTTAAATCAATCTTTGGATTGAAGCCTTTAAGTATATGTGTTCCTGTAAAGAGGATGGGAAGTGGGGAATCGATCATGCGATAGAGTTCTGTCGATCGATTAAGTTGTTGAGCAATGTATGGATGTTTAAGAGCAATATTAAGATTATTTATGCCAATGAGTGATTCGGCAAAAGCTCGAGCTTTCTCAGGAGAAGGGGGCGATTGGCCTTGCATTAAGAAATGATGATATTGCTCGTATTGTTGTGGCATGGCGCGATAAACTGCGAGAGAAAGTTTTGCCAATTCACAAGCATATTTATGTTGTTCGAGAGTTGTTTGAATGAGTGGTGAGCAATTACTGTTTAGTGGGGTAGGCATGAGTATGATCAGAATTTGATCGAGGTCTTTTTCTTGGATCGGTAATAATGCGGCAGACTGAGCGCGACAATGCTGGCATGTATAATCATAAAGTTTCACAAACGTAGTAGGTGCATTAAGTGGGCCGAGATGTGGAAATTCGATGGGATTGATTTTGAAACTGCCAGTTTTACCGAGAGAAAAGGTGAGTTGTCGATTATGTTTGATTTGTTTGTTAATAACGCGCACTGTTTGTGTGGTTTGGAGTTTTGGAGGAAAGGTGAACTGGAGTATGGGTAATATTATGAATAGCAGGGCTGCGATAATCGGCACCATCAGCTTTCCCGTATGCGGTTTAGATTGAGCTGTGTGGAGTTGTGTTGTGGGCGGATGTTTGTGTAAGAGGATGATAATGGCTGCACTAAGCCCAGTGAGATGAATGGTCATACAGATTTTACAATAGGTGTGGAGAACAAACACTTGCAAAGAAACAAAGTAAAGGAATGAGAGAATGATGATTGTGCAAATGAGCGTGACTCCCGCTCTGATGATAGGACGACAAGAAAGTGGTGGTTTGAAGTAAGTGGCGGTGGAAACACAAAGTAGGCAGGTGTACAACATTGCGGCGAGCAGCGCAACGGGCAGGCTCAGTACACGGGCATAAGCTGAATGAAGGATTTGATCGCAGCCGATGTTTCCGCTACAGCCTATTGTTGATCCAGAGATAAATGCTTGGTATGAAAGGTAAGTGCTCAGGGTGGTACTAATCAACAGCAAGAGGATCACTGTAATCGGAGTGATAGCTGTGAGCTTGCTGGTGATACTGTTCATGAATTGTTTTCTGTTGGATGTTGCTATCGCACGTTATAAATAAATTATTATGGATCGTAGGGATACTTGTTTTCAAGTGTTTTGGCGATATGTTGCCGATCGGTTTGTCGAAGGCGGTCGAGATAGTTCGTCAGCTCGCCGCGGGTATGGTGCGCGCCGCCGGTGTGCATAACGGTCCACATGGGATCTTGGCCGCTGGGGCTGGTGTGCATCATGCTGCCGACCCATTTGTCGAGCAGGTTGGTAGCGAGATTGACGAGCTGGGGTTGTTTGTCGGCTAGGTCGTGTTGTTCGTGTGGGTCTTGGGTGAGGTTGAAGAGCATGTAGTCGGGGAGATTGTGGTAGCCGTCGTGATAAGACCGGAGCATGATGTATTCTTCTTCGTTGTGATTGAAGCGGACGGCGCGCTGACAGGACCACGCGCCTTGTGAGACGATGAGGTTGTCGCGGATGTTGATGTCTTGGGATGATTTGAGGTTGCTGTAGAAGCTTTGACCGTGCCAGATGTCGGGGATGTTGCCGGGGCTGAAGGCGTCGATGAGTGTGGCGGCGTAGTCGAAGTGGTGGATGTAGCCGCGGCGGACTTGGCCTTGCTGGTTGTCGGTGACGCCGGGCCAGCGGATGATCATGGGGATGCGTGTGGTGATTTGATCGGCGAGTTGATGGTCGCCGTAGACATTAAGTTCGCCGAGGTTTTCGCCGTGGTCGGCGGAAATGGAAATAATGGTTTCGTCTTGAATGCCAAGTTTTTTTAATAATTGCATGATCTTGCCGATGTGTTTGTCGGCGTAGTGGACGGCATGGTCGTAGCCGTCAAACATCATGCGGGCTTCTTGCATATCGCGGATTTGTCCGGGCTGTTTGGGGAAGCGCTCTTCCCAGGCTTTGTCGATGTCGTAGCCGTTGACTTCGCGGGCGGAGTGCGGGCCGATGCCTTGCCAGTGGGCTTGCCGGATTTCTTCGGTGTACCATTCGGGGAGCGGGTCGTTTGCGAAAGGGTTTTGATCGTCGTCGGGTGTGCGGTAGGGGGTGTGCGGGTCCCAGAGATTGAAGTAGAGGCACCAGTTGTCTTTGTGGCCGTTGTTTTCGAGCCAGTCGAGGGCGATGGGCGTCCATTTTTCTGCGGTTTCACCGACGCCCATGCCGCCGTTATGGATTTCGTTGAAGCCGGCGTACCAATGCCAAGCGCCGTGGCGTTCGGCGAAAGGACTGATGGCGACCGTGTGGAATCCAGCCTGACGCATACATGACATCCATGACGTGTTGGCGAACATGTCACTAAAATCGCGGTTTGGCCCTTCGTTGAAGGGTTGTGCCGCGATTCCGCCATGATCAATTACGCCAGTATGAATTCCAGCACGCCCGGCCATCAGCGCAGTACGGCTTGGTAAACAGGGAGCGTCTGTGGTGTGGCAGTTCTCGAAGCGCACACCTTGGGAGGCGATCCGATCGATGTTTGGGCTGGTTTGACGGTGGTAGCCGTAGCAGCCGAGGTGATCGGGTCTTAATGAATCGATATCAATATGGAGGATACGCATGGTGGGGGTCCATATAGACGCTTGTTAGTTTTATTTGGTGTTGATGTTGAGTCGTTTGAGCATGTCGGTGATTTCTTTGTTTTTCATGAAGATGTCCCAGCAGAGGCCGGTGCGGTAATTTTCCATCATGGGGACGATGGGGCCGGCGTCGATTGCGAGGAGGTTTTCGGAGTACCAATCTTGTGTGGGGTTGAATGCGTCGTTGAAGCCGAAGGGACCCCAGAGCTTCTTGCCGTAGGTGTGGTAGAAGTGTTTCATGGTGGCGATGGATTCTTCGGGGGTGTAGGGCATGGCGCTGAGTGCGGCGGTGGGGGTGATGGTGCCGTCGTCGCGACCGGGGATGGGTGCGTGTGCTTTATAGCCTTTGGGGTTTTCGCTGGAGGTGAGTCCCCAGACGAGGGCGGAGTAGTCTTTGAACTCGCCGGGGTTTTCGATGCAGTGGGCGCGGTTGATGAGGGTCATGTTTTTGTTGTGTTCAAAGTAGTTGGTGAACTGGTCGGTGATGGCGTTGGGGTCGAGGCCGAGGTAGGAGTAGTGTGTGAAGAAGAGTGGACCGCCGGGGCCGCCGGTGGGTAGACCGACAGCTTTCTTGTAGCCGAAGTAGGAGTTGCCGTTGGCGTATTTTTTGGGGTCTTTGATCCAGCCTTCGTTGTAGCTTTCGTCGGGGATGGGGTGTGTGGGTGAGGCGATGGCGAGCAGGTAGGTGATCATGCACTCGTTAAAGCCGTGGATGGGGTGGTTTTTTTTCCAGCCGTAGTCGGGTGACCAGTGCCAGTAGAGGATTTTGCCGTCTTTGTAGCGGAGGTACCAATCCCACTCGACTTCTTCCCAAAGTTGTGTAGAGCGTTTACGGATTTCGTTTTCGATGGGGTTGTCTTGGGTGAAGTATTGGCGAGAGGCGAGGATGCCTTCGACGAGGAAGGATGTTTCAACGATGTCGCCGCCGTTGTCAGCGGGGTTGAAGAAGGGGATGGTTTCGCCGGTGCGGCCGTTGAAGCGGTGAGCCCATGCGCCGTGGTAGCGAGGTGTTTTGTCTTGGAGGAAGCGGACGATTTTGAGGGTGCGCTTGGCGGCTTGTTCACGGGTAATGAAGTCGCGTTCTGCGCCGACGATGAGGTTGAAGAGTCCGAAGCCGGTGCCGCCGGAGACGCAGATGTCGCGAGCGTGGGATTCGTGTGTAGTGCCGGCGCGGGCGAAGCCGCTAACGGGGTGGGCGAAGTCCCAGAAGAAGCGGAAGGTTGCTTTTTGGATGGAGGTGAGCAATTCTTCGTCGGTCATGGCGAAGGTTTTGGCGGAGACGATGGCGGAGGGGGCGCTTTCGATGCCGTCTTCTTTAAGGATGGTGACTTTGTAGAAGAAGTGTTTGTCGTTCTCGCCGATGAAGTCGCTGTAGACGTTGTATTGATGAGGTTTTTTGTTGATTTTGGTGAAGGGGCCGTTTTTCGATTCTGAGCGGTAGACGTTGAAGTAGTCCAGATCGGTGTCGGAGATGCGGTCCCAGATGAGGTCGACGCGGGAGTCGTGTCCTTCGGCGGTGAGGTTGGTGGGCGCGTTGGATGTTGCTACTTTTGCCGCGGCGGATTGTGCGTGGGCGCAGGCGGCGGTGAAGTTGATCATGATGCAGATCATGGCGAGGGAGATGTATGCTTGGAGGTTGTGTTTTATGTTGTTCATCTTCTTATTGCTCTTGTTTTTGGCTTCGTGGATGTTGTGGTGTGAATCGAACAATTGTTGTTTGTTATTTCATGAGTACTTTGACGGTGGCGGTTGATCCGGCTTTGAGTGGCGGAATCAGATTGCCTTCGATGGGTTGATCGTTGACGAGGATGACGGCGACATTCTTGGCTTCGGGTGATGGTTTTTGTACTTCGATGGTGAATTCGCAGTCGCGGTAGGTGCGGACGGCTTTGTAGCCGGTCCAGTGTGAGGGGATACATGGGTCGATGAGGAGGCCGTCCCAGGTTGGTCGGATGCCGAGGACCCATTCGTTCATGACGCGGTAGAGCCATGCGGCGGAGCCGGTGTACCAAGTCCAGCCGCCACGTCCGTAGAAGGGTGAGTCTGGGCCGTCGACATTGCCGGGGGTGACGTAGGGTTCGCAGAGATAGAGGTCGGGGTCGTTGCCGCGGTTAATGGGGCAGAGGCTGGTGAAGAGTTTCCATGCTTTGTCGGCACGTTTGAGTGAGCATTCCATCATGATGGCCCATGCGCCGGCGTGTGTGTAGAGGCCGCCGTTTTCACGGACGCCGGGTGCGTAGCGTGTGAGGTATCCGACGTTTTCGTTTGGTTTGGTGTAGGCGGGTTGGAGGAGGAGCGGGCCGTAGTCGCGGTAGAGTTTTTTCTCGATGCTGTTGATGATGGTGTCGACACGTTCTTTGGGAGCGATGCCGTTGAGGATGGACCATGTTTGTGGGTTGAGGTGGATGTTGCCTTCGTCGCTGGTTTTGCTGCCGAGCAGGTCGCGGTCGTCTGTGCTTGCGGCCCAGTACCATTCGCCGTCCCAGCCGTGTTCGTTGACGGCGGTGGCGAGGATGCTGGCTTCGGTGAGGTATGTTTTTGCGGTTTCGGCTTGGTGGATTGAGAGTGTTTTGTTTTCGACGGCGCGATCGATCATGGCGGCGTAGTCGTTGAGGATGCCGAAGAGGAAGATGCCGACCCAGACGCTTTCGCCCTGCCCTCGCCAACCGGTGACAGAGAGTCCGTCGTTCCAATCACCGGTGCCGATGAGTGGGAGTCCGCGCTCACTGCGGCGTGAAAGTGATAAGCCGATGGCGCGGCAGCAGTGTTCGTGAAGTGTGCCGGTGACGATGGGGGCGTCTTTGTCGTTGTTGTAGTAGGGGATTTCGGTGTTGAGGATGTCGAGGTCGCCGGTGGCATTGAGGTAGTGGATGAGGACGAAGGGGAGCCAGAGTAGGTCGTCGGAGTAGTGGGATTCCATGCCTTGTTCGGTGATGGGTTGCCACCAGTGGAGGACGTGACCTTTTTCGTATTGATGTGCGGCGTGGAGGATGATCTGATCGCGGGTGCGGGTGGGCTGCATGTGCAGGAACATGAGGTTGTCTTGGAGCTGGTCGCGGAAGCCGTAACCGCCGCCGGTTTGGTAATAGCCGGTGCGGCCTTGCGTGCGTGCGGCCATGGTCTGGTACTTCAGCCAGTA